>JANYDR010000043.1 GCA_025363495.1 Cyclobacteriaceae bacterium
CCGGAGAACAGGCATCCCTGCTTTTGCGCAAGGAGGCTCTGGAATCGGAACAAATAATAACCTTATTCCGAAGAGGTGGATCTATCCGAACGATGAAATTGTTGCCAATGCATCAAATTATCAGTCGGCTCTTCAAAGCCAGGGATTTGGCTCAGATGATCCAAATGCGGTGATGTGGCTGTTGAAATAGAATTTTAAATGTTCATTACAATGACAAGATTTCGAAAGAGGTCTTGTCATTGTTTTAATTGACTTATTTAGCGCTTATGAAAAACATAATTATAGTATGCATTCTGTTTTTTGCTTTGACAGAAAGCCCCGCTCAGCAAAAGACGAAACATCCAAAGAATATTATCCTGATGATAGGAGATGGGATGGGTACTGCACAGATTTATGCAGGACTGACGGCTAAGAAGGGGACATTAAACCTGGAGCAGTGCACGGCTATTGGATTTCATAAAAGTCAATCCAGTGATAGCTATGTTACCGATTCAGCAGCGGGAGCAACCGCATTCGCGTGCGGAGAAAAAACCTATAATGGAGCCATCGGAGTAGATGTAAATAAAAAGGCGCTTCCCACTATTCTGGAAGCAGCCGAGAAGAAAGGTCTCTCCACCGGCCTTGTAGCAACTTGCTCAATAACACATGCAACGCCAGCTTGTTTTATCTCGCATCAGCCTTCCAGAAGTCTCGATGAAGCAATCGCTCATGATTTTATGGCAACGGACATTGATGTATTTATCGGTGGCGGCAGAAAATTTTTTGAAAAACGCGCTGATGGAAAAAACTTGGTTGATTCCTTAAAAGCAAAAAATTATCAAATCGCTTCTTCAATTCAGGAAGTAAAAAATATTAACAAAGGAAAGTTAGCAGCTTTTCTGGCGGATGAACAACAACCTAAATTTTCTGACGGAAGGGGAGACCAGTTGGTACCGTCAACAGAAACTGCGTTGGCTATTCTGAGTCAAAACAAGAAAGGCTTTTTTGCAATGATCGAGGGTTCCCAGATCGATTGGGGTGGTCATGCTAACGATACTCAATACATAATTAACGAGATGGTCGATTTTGACAATGCCATTGGAAAGGTTCTTGATTTTGCTAAGAAGGATGGCAACACCCTTGTAATCATTACTGCAGATCATGAGACCGGCGGTTTTTCATTGATCAATGGCAACATGAAGACCGGAGAAGTGACGGGAAAATTTACTACAGGAGATCACACTGGCGTTATGATTCCGGTGTTTGCTTATGGTCCTGGCGCTGAGAAATTCATTGGTATTTATGAGAACACTGCCATCTATCATAAGATGATGGAGGCCATAGGATTTAAGTAAAATAAAATTTATTAATAGACTTCACAATATGAAAATCAGAGGCATTTGTTATGCGGCGGGGTTGATTACAATAAACTTCCTTGCATCAGGTCAATCCATGACAATTGATCAGGTAAAGGAAAATACCTATGTAGTTAATCTGGCAGGGGCTGGAAAGAATAAAGTGACGTGGAATTACCTTCCCGATACTTGGAAGTCGGCGCAAATTGTTGATCCAAGATCAAGCCATGATACAGTTGTAATTGCTTCAGCGCACCCTTTCTTCAAATTGGATAAAGGCAGAAGAGCTTATTATTCTTCTTCGCGTGCTGTCGTTTTGCAAGGCGCTTCCAACTTCCGGGATTTGGGTGGGTATCCTACGAAGTCAGGTAAGCAAATGAAGTGGGGGAAAATTTATCGTTCGGCGGACATTAGTAAATTAACTGATAACGACGTTAAGATTTTGTCTGACCTTAATATTAAGATGGTATGCGACCTGCGTGGTGAAAAAGAGGCTGAACTGGCACCTGATCGGATACCGGTGGGAACAGATCGGATTTTATTGTCAGCAGGAAGTGAGAACATTGGAGCACCTGGAAGTTTCATGAAATACATGAAGACTCCGGAGAGGGCTGATTCAATGATATTATCTGTATACACCCGGACAGATCATCTCGGTAAGAAATACAAGCCGATGTTTGATCAGTTGCTTGCGCTGGAGTCAGATAAGGCACTGCTATTTCATTGTACCGCTGGAAAAGATAGAACCGGCGTTGGAGCGGCGTTAATACTTTATTCTTTAGGAGTAGATGAGTCAGTCATTTTTAAGGATTATGAGCTTACAAATGAGTATAGAAAAGAGTCCAATGAGCAATTTGTAAAAATGCTTAAGGCCCAGGGATTACCTGAAGCCGCCGGGCGTTCAATGATGGCCGCCAAACCTGAATATCTAAAGGCTGCCTTTGATGCTATTGAAAAACAGTATGGGTCAATGGATTCTTTTTTGGATAAGGAAATAGGGTTGACAGCTGAGAAGAGGAATGTTCTCAACGCAAAATTTCTGTATTAGATTTTTTTGTGATCAAGTAGATTGAATACATTTCCCACAGATTGCACAGATCGGATATTCGCAGATTTTAGAGGAACTCTTAGAAATTCCGTTAAGACGTGCAAGTTTAAATCTGTGGAATCTGTGGGAAATGAATTAGATTATTAATAGAGTTTAATTTTGCTAAAATCATTAAGTAATGAAGAATATCCTCGCACTATCGCTTGTAGCTTTTGCCTTTTCAATAAATGCCCAGCAAAAGACTAAAACTGAAAATATAATTCTTATCACGCTTGATGGGATGCGCTGGCAGGAAGTATTCAAGGGTGCCGACTCTTCCTTCATGTACCAACAGGAGAATCTTAAAGATCCGCATATAAAAGATAAGTTCTGGCGCGATAATCCTGAAGATCGGCGTAAAGTCCTTTTTCCATTTTTCTGGACGACAATTGCTTCGCA
>JANYDR010000089.1 GCA_025363495.1 Cyclobacteriaceae bacterium
TATTTGTCGGTTCCCGTGCACAGAAACGGCTTTGAACAGAATGATGTAATTTTGTGTTGATAAATTGTGGGAAAAATGAAGGAGTCACCAGTTACCGGATGCAAGTTTCCGGGTGTTTATGCGGAGGAGAAATTAGGACAATTAGCTGACACAACCGGCAACTGGCATCCGGTAACCGCCAACATTAAATTTATTTGAGTAATCATTGAACTGAATATTATTATGACCGAAGCAGCCACCCCAGAAGTCCGGAGCAAACCAATCCTCTCGCAAGAAATTGCCTTTGGAATCGTTCACTTGCTTCCACTGGGAGCGCTCTTTACGGGTGCTACTTTCTTTGATTGGATGGTGTGTCTATTCTTGTATGTTTCACGGATGTTCTGGATTACTGGCGGCTATCATCGCTACTTCGCACATAAGTCTTACAAAACATCGCGCTGGTTTCAATTTGTCATTGCATTCATGGCGCAAACTTCAGCGCAAAAAGGAGCGCTCTGGTGGGCAGCACATCACCGTCATCATCATCGCTATAGTGATACGCCAAAAGATCCGCATTCAATGAAAGTGTATGGATTCTGGTATTCACATGTCGGTTGGATTGTAGGTCCGGATTTTAAAGAGACCGACTACAAAGTGATTGGTGATTATGCGAAATACCCGGAATTGGTTTGGCTGAACAAGCATTATCTCGTAGCTCCTGTGTCATTGGCAGTTTTTGTAACAGCATTAGGAGGAATTGTAAATGGAGGAAGTATTACAACAATGTTTACTTCAGCAGGTTTATCTACATTGTTCATTGGATTTTTTCTCAGCACTGTGATCTTATATCACGCCACCTTTTCGATCAATTCAATTATGCATTATTTTGGAAAGCCTCGTTATAAAACCGGCGATGAATCCAAAAACAACTTATTACTTGCCTTGCTGACATTGGGAGAAGGCTGGCATAACAATCATCATTATTATGAAGTTGCTTCGCGCCAGGGTTTTTTCTGGTGGGAAATTGACATCTCATATTACATTCTTCGCGGACTTGCAGCCGTTGGTTTGATCTGGGATTTGAAAGAAGTGCCAAAGCATATTTTGCATTCAACGGATAAGCAGAACGCACAGGAGTTAAGAAAGCAGATGGAAAAAGATCGTCCTCCGATAGCCGGGGGTGAGGTTCAGAAACCATTGGAAGAAGATGTTGTTGATTATTGAGAATGTGCGGATGTGTTGACGAGTTCAAGTGTTCATGTTCGTTTGCACAGTCTTAAGACCTTGTAGTGGAAAACTATATCTCTAACTCACTAGAAAAAACTTTGCACGAATCAAGCCTTACGCTAGAGATAAAAAAACCTTTGCCACGGATGACACGGATTTTCACGGATGAACAGCTTCGCTATCATCCATATTATTTTAATATTAGCCAGCAATTGAATTACCACGGATGCAGCAAGCTGCCGTTGCCTTAAAGAATAACTCCCTATGATTTCATATGTTTCTTTCTCGTACAGCATTTATCGTTTTTGAACGTAAAAAACATTGTGAATAATTGCGACCCAAAATTTACAATTACTGTTTTCCAGATGAATGCATGCCGAATCGTTTTCATTTTGGCAAAACGACATTTTTTTGCCGGAGATTTTTACTGATGAACGTGGCGAAGCTGCGAATCCGTGGGTTTTATTTCAGTTTGGCTTTATTTTGTATTATCCGTGAAAATCCGTTGCATCCGTGGCAAAGTTTTCATTGTTAGATGCCATCCATAGCAAATTTTTTCCGTTGTTAAGTAGAATAATAAATTTAACTAACAAAATGTCTGCTTCCATAGAACAAAACTTCTTAGAGAGTTCCACTAAACTCTTCCGTTATTACAAAGCGCTTGGTGAAAAGGCAATTGCCCAATTAAAAGATGACCAGGTACTACAAAAACCCAATGATGCAAGTAATAGCATTGCATTGATTGTTCATCATTTGAGCGGCAACATGCTTTCGCGTTTCACAGATTTTCTCACATCGGATGGCGAGAAGCCATGGCGCAACCGCGAAGCGGAATTTGATGAATCTTATCCCGACAAGAAATCAATGATGGAGGCATGGGACAAAGGATGGAAATCCCTGTTCGATGCATTGGAAAGTCTCAAACCAGGGGATCTCTCAAAGCTCATTTATATCCGTAATGAAGGTCAGACCGTGATGGAAGCTATCCAACGTCAGTTGGCACACTATCCACATCATGTCGGACAAATACTTTATCAAGCGAAGATTTTGAAAGGTGATGAGTTCAAATCATTGTCCATTCCAAAAGGAACATCTTCTGATTTTAATAAAGACAAGTTTAGTCACGAGAAAGCGAGGAAGCATTTTACAGATGGCGTGAAATAATTGCCAGTTACCGGATGCCAGATACCGGGGGTGAACCCACCGGCGACCGGTATCCGGTGACTGGCATCTCCTTTCGAACCATACTCAAAGCACACTTGTTGTACATTCATACCACAACAACAACCACCATGGCACACGGCACATTCGAACAGTTGATTTCCAGTGAAACAGCAACATTGGTGGATTTCTCCGCCGAATGGTGCGGCCCTTGCAAAATGATGGCACCCATTCTCGAAGACCTGAAATCAAAAACCGGCGACAAGGCAAGGATCATTAAAATCGATATTGATAAGAATCCTAAAGTAGCAGCAATGTATCAGGTGCAGAGTGTGCCGACACTTATACTATTTAAGAGCGGAAAATTATTGTGGAGACAGAGTGGAGTGGTGCAGAGTGAGTATTTGAAAAGAATAATTGAGCAGCACGGGTAGCAATTCCCACACACCTGGCTCGGTTACCCAATTACTTAACCGCTGGTAGCGATCAATCGTAATTGCTTCGCGCAAACTTTGCCAGTAGAGTAGAGAAAAGGAACAAGCGGTAAAGAGCTTACGCCACAAATGGTGTCTTTAAACCCTTCCTTCATACCCCAAGCTCGTTTAAATACTTCATCAACTTCTCATCAATCTCCTTTTCTTTTTCTTCTAATGCTATTATTCTACTTTTCACTCCGCTCAAATTGATCTCTTCTTCTGCATCACTTGTATCGATGTAACGAGAAATATTTAGGTTGTAATCGTTATCCGCGATTTCTTTAACTTCGACCACCCGCATGAACTTGTGGACTTCTTTCAATGCATCATAGGCATTCGCTATCTTCTCAATATGATCCCCAAGTAGTTCATTCTGGTTCTTGCCTTCTTTGTACTCCTGACTCGCTTCAAGTATGATTACTTTATCCTTTAAGTGTTTGGGCTTGATCTTATTGATGATCCAAATAGAAGCAGGGATACCGGTGTTATAAAACAATGCAGCCGGCAAACCGATAATACCTTCAATAAGGTCCGCCTTCAGCAATTTTTCACGAATAGCCCCTTCTTTCTGAATGAGTGCCGTGTGGTAAGATCACACCGGCCTTGCCATCCTGTTTTAATACCGCAATCATGTGTTGCAAAAATGCCAGATCGGCATAGCCTCGTGGGGGAATTCCGTATTGGAAGCGCCCATGCTTATCAACGACAACCTTGCTATAGTTTGGGGCGATTTTTTTCTCCTTGCCGTCCCTATCAAGCTTTACTTCCTGAGTTGTTTCAGCTGGCGTCCACCATGCGTCCTGTGAGAAAGGAGGATTGGCAATCACACGGTCAAACATCATCAGCTCACCTTTTGGATCTTTATGCTTGGGATCGGTAAGCGTGTCACCTTTCTCAATCTTGGGATCCATGAAGTTGTGAAGCATCAGGTTTATTTTGGCAATAGCCCAGGTGCCAAGGTTCTTTTCCTGTCCGTATAATGAAACATTGATATTGCTTCCAACTTTGCCGCCAGGCTGCTTGGCCACATAATGTGCAGCTTCAACCAGCATACCACCGGAGCCACACGTTGGGTCGTACACTTTTTGCTTTGGCTGCGGTTTGATTAGCTGCACAATGAGCTTTACAACTCCATTTGGTGAATAGAATTCTCCGCCCTTCTTACCGGCATCGTCTGCAAATTGTTTAATAAGATATTCGTATGCGTCACCAAGAATATCGGGAGTATATAGATCGCCATTGCGGAGTGAGTGTTGATTGAAATGTCGAAGTAATCTCTGCAACACTTCATCACTGAGTTTTTCTTTATCACCAAACTTGGTTGCAGTCATCACACCTTCCATGTTAAGGTCGGTGTTTGCGGCTTCCATTGCTGCAAAGCCTTTGTCCAGCGCTACGCCAATGTTTTCAGTAACTTTTTTCAGCTCGGCCCAGCGTGCTTCTTTGGGTACTTTGAAGTATGTCTCGTCTTCAGCCACATCGCGTGTAACGGCCATGATCAGCTCTACATCTTCTTCAAACACATCGTTCACACGTTTAAGAAACAACAATCCAAATATGTAGTTCTTAAAATCGGAGCTGCCTATGCTGCCACGAAGGATGTTAGCAGAATCCCATAGCCAGGATTCAAGGGTTTCGAGTTGTAGTTTAGCCATTTTGATGCCCTATGTCTTCAATTCCTTTTTTTAGATTCAATAAAATGTCGATCGCGTACGTTAATTCAATTCCGTAACTACTTGCCCAATGTTTACCAATGCTCGATTTTTCAGCCTCAGTGCTATTTTCCTGAATAACGGCCATTACACGATCCTTTAATTTAGCTGATTTTTCCAAGATTGGAGAGATCCGTCTTCCCATGATACGAGCAGCTATTAGCTTTTCATCAAATGGTTCCGAGTCAAGTAAGTCGATGTACTCCTCAAAAATTCTATCACCAACCACATCATAATAATGTTTTACTATTCGATAGATATCCCCGAGGTCACTGACACGAATTTCCGGACGATCAGACCAGGCTATGAGCTTCAAAACTACCATACCATGAAGAGGTGGGACGTCTACTGTTAGAACATCATCCAGGAGAACTATAGATGGGTCAGCTAAAGTCTCTTTAAATCCAAGGACATTCATTGTAGTCTTTCTGTCTTCGAAGTTGATAGTGTCGTTTTCTTCTATTTGACCAAATGGTAAAAGGTCAATCGCCGCGTTATATTCAGGATGGTAAAGTGTGAATGGAACTTTAGCTTGATTAAAACCTTTAGCTATTAGATCAAGCTTTATTTTTTCATAGTCTTGAAATGATGGTGTCATCACGGCAAAGTCGATATCTTTTGTACCTCTTGAAGGTTTGATTCCTTCCTTTAGAAGCTGAAGATCCGCAGCATTAACCCCAATCAAATAATATGGTGCGTTATTTAATTTCATGGCTTCATCAACCATCTTGAAGACGTCGATGAAGTGGGGAATTGCTAGATCTCTATAGGTTAGGTTCGATGTATCGCTCATAAATTATTTTGGCGGTTTCGATGCATCTTTTATCATTAGTATTCATCAGATCTGCATAAACCAAAATCGGCGGAGCAGCTTTTTCAACTTTCAAATGAGGCAGCATTTTTTTAATAGGAACGGTTTGTCTCCAGAATTTACGATACATCTTAACTTCCCCGAGTTCGTCAGGAACAATGCGAAATTGTTCCATCAGATTTCTCTTTGGTTCGTTGGTATAAAGGGTAAGTATCTCGGGCCGTAGGTGATTTGTGAGAATGTCTCCGCCAGGCTCTTCCCCCCATACCGTTTCCAGAATATGGATGTCGAAGTCTTTCCAATTTTTATTAGCATTCATGCCCATAAAACGAAAATTGCCCATATGGAGTGTTGGCTTTAGTTTTTCATTATAGGCAATGATCCATTTGTCGAGCAGATCTTTTTTATTAACTAGTATCAATTCATCTTTGGTCTTTCTGACTAAGAATCCGAGTTGTTCAAGACCAGTAATTACATTGTTCACATTCCCCAACGCCGTATTAGCGGCTTCCGCTAAGGCTCGGTAAGGTCTATTGATAAATTTCGGCTCCATGAGGAAGAGGAATACTACCTGGAGTCCCGCTTTGGTGAAAGCACGGTTGGTTTTTTCTCTTGGTAGTTCAACGGGCTTATTTTGGTCAAGCCAGATGAATGTATCCTTTTTATTGATGAAAAGATTGCCATTTCCCTCCATGTGGGCGATGCCTTTTTCCCGAAGTTCCTGTTTGATACCAGGTAATATTCTGTTTGCTAGTAATAAGAAATTATCGAATGTGGCCGCTTGGTCCAGCACTCTATTCAGGTTATGATTTCTGAGTTCTCTCTTTACCTCGAGCAAGAAATTCAGGGTTTTGTTTCCCACTTTAATATTGATCTCACCGTCCAAATCCTTGATTTTCCCTGGTTTCCAGGTAGCCAATATTCCAGCAGTAGCCTTTAGGTTTTCTAAGGCCATGTTAATGGTTTCCCGCTCTATTTGTTCATTATTTCCCATTGTTCATAAAACGTGAACATGCAAATATAGTGAACAAAACGCGGTAAGCAAACGGAAAAACCCTATATTTGGCTACTCCACGTTATATAAAAAGATTGAAAACTGCATTACGAGATGATATCGAAAATTTCGATGTGCACATTAAAAAATTAATATCGCGGTATGCGAAGACTAACAAACCAATTGAAATCTCTTTCCTGAAAATTGTTAAAAATTTTAATGTCGAAAGAGGAACACACTTAATTCACACATATCCAGCCAAACTTCTTCCTCATATACCATATTATTTCCTAAACAATGATGTGTTTTCTCAAAAAGGAAGCACAGTGCTTGATCCTTTTTGCGGATCCGGAACAGTGCTCCTAGAATCAATATTGGCGGGCAGGAATGCAGTGGGTGCTGACACCAATCCACTAGCAAGGCTGGTAACAATCTAAACAAGTTGTTATGACATGGAATAAATTTCTTAACGATTCAAGAATAAGACTGTCCGAACGCAATACGGAAGATGATTTGAGAAATGAATATGAGAGTGATTTTGGCCGAGTGATATTTAGTCCCGCAACAAGGCGGATGCACGATAAAACACAGGTGTTTCCACTTACTAGTGATGACAATATTCACTCACGACTCACTCACTCGATGGAAGTAATGGCAATAGGGCATTCTCTGGGGTTGAGAATCTGTGAGAAAGAAGAGTTTATAAAAAAAACAGGAAAGACAAAGGAAGAATTGCATCGAATTATTCCGGTGATTATCAAAAATGCTTGCATCATCCATGATATAGGAAATCCACCATTTGGACATTTCGGAGAAACGGCAATTGCCAGTTATTTTTCTGAGTTCTTTGCTAAAGAAGAGGATAAGGATGACAAAGACCAGCTTGTTCTTACGCCGAAGGAAAAAGAGGATTTCAAATTCTTTGATGGCAATGCTCAAGGCCTTCGAGTACTAACGAAACTCCAGACGCTTAATACAAAAGCTGGTCTGAATTTGACTTATGCATCTTTGGGTGCGTATTTGAAGTATCCTAATTCCGATGATAAGAACAAAGCTTTTATTGCGACGAGTAAACGCGGGGTATTCCAATCAGAAAAAGACTATCTAAAACTCATTAGTGAAAATTGCGGACTGATAAAAGATGACGGAAGTTATATGAGGCATCCGCTTTCTTTTTTAATGGAAGCGGCTGATTCCATTTGCTATCTGGTAATGGATATTGAAGATGGATTTAATAAAGGTTGGTATGAGTTCTCAGTTATCAAAAATCACTTGGACAAATTTGATAAAATAAAAGAGCGGACGGACGAATTGATAAAAATTGAAGGTGATGGAGCGGAAATAACAAAAATGGTCAAACTCAGAATCTTTCTAATCTCAGAACTTGTGAAATTGGCCATCCGTAATTACGTGAAAAATCTCGATGACATTTGTATCGGTAATTATAATAAGGAGTTGATTAAAGATGACGAACAAGGACTCGCAATTGCACTAAATGGTTTTTGCATTGAACACATTTTCAGTAAGCGTGAAATTCAACAACTCGAACTCACTGGCCATTCTGTCTTAACGGGTTTACTGAATTATTATATAGTCGTCCCTTAAAAAGCTGAACGGATAAAGATTAATGGGAATAAGATGAGTTTTGGGTTGGTAAAATCTGCAAGAAAGTGGAGTTTTATATGGAAAACCTTGCATATTTTTTATGGCTCCCAAACAAGTTTTGCAATC
>JANYDR010000076.1 GCA_025363495.1 Cyclobacteriaceae bacterium
TGCTCAGGCAATACAATAGAACGTATCAACACGGCAGTTGCGGTGACGTAATTTGCGCTGAGAATTTTTTCGGTTTCTTTTTGAATGGAGGATTCTACCTCTGCGCGTTTGGTAGAATAAATTTCCTCTGCTGTGAAGCGACCCATTACCTGACGAACAGTAGAGCGTACTTCGGGGATTACCAATACTTCCACATATGACTGTGTGAATTTTTGATGAACGAATCCGATTTTTTCCGGAATGGGAAAGTATCGAACAGTTATATCAACATGAATTGAGAGACCGTTTTTATCGAGGATGTCCATATTTTCATCGGATGACATTTCATTGACTTTATAGGTATAGACAGTATTCCAGGGAGCTTTGAAGTGGGTGCCCTGATCAATGACATTTTCTTTATCAAGACCTGTTGTAAACGGGTAAAATATAATGGCCCGTTCATTGGACTCTATGGTGTAAAACAAACTGGAAGAAACGGACATCAGGATGATGATACCAATTATTCCAACGATGATAATGGGCAATCTGCGGTTATTCATAATGGGTAAGGTTGAATTTTCGGGTGGTTAAAATGTAAATGTTGTTAAAGTTAGTGATTTGATTGATAGGAATTCTTTTGGGTATTGGGAATTAAGAATCAGGTATTGGGCATTTGGGGTCTAAGCTTTCAGCTTTCAACTTTCAGCTTAAGTATTAGGCGAATCGTCCTGTCGTGGTAATCCAAGCAATCTTCCAATAATCAGCATGCCATAAATATTTCCCCATACAGCTTCGATCGTGCTGATATTCCGGATGAGCCTTGTAGGTTCGAGACCGGGATCAACACCACCAAGGATACAGAAACTGTACGTTACGCATTCAGAATAATTAGGTAAACCCAGTTCGATGTTTGCTCCCAATGAACCGGGATTTATGATTGTGAGCAGATCGAAAAGACTTCCAAAGGAAATTCCGATCATGAGAAATATACAAGCTGCACCCCAAAGCTTATCGCCTGTCATGAAGCCACCGGAGAAGATATCCCGAATGGCAAATGCGATGACTGTTACTTCAATAGGAAATAGCAGACTATGAATAGTAAGCAGGTATGCCTGGCGATTTGCGACATGAATTAGTTGGTAATAAGGGAACTCAACAAGACTTCCCACTACAACAATTCCCATCAAAACAACAAGAATGGTTCCGATGAGGATTTTGTTATTCGTAAAATCACGAAGCAGGTCCCATAACAGAAAGGCGTAGGTGGCTCCGAAAAAAGAAAAGACAGCAATAATGAGTTTGGATATATCACTTTTGGAATCTTCCATAAGAGGTCCCGAAAGAGTAAGTCCAAAAACGATGATGATGATCTGGATCAGCACTACGTTGCGGTAGTCCTTAGCCTTTTCGCGTAGCAGTTCGCGTTTGGAGAGGACGCGGAGGAGGGAGAAGTTGAACATGGTTTAAAGGTAATGCAAGATAAGTTATTCGTATATTTTTACCACGAAGGCACGACGACACCAAGAAGGCACTAACGCCTCTTTTGCCTCTTCGTGATTTCGTGACCTAAGTGTGAGAGTCATAAGACATTTTGCTTTGGGAGCAAAAGGATCGATAGTTCCCGGCAGAACCCAACAATAATAATCAGATACCCGGAAATAAGAGACCGATCCTCAATATCAGGATGAAGAAAATATCGAACTACAAACGTGCCGATTACCCCTAATATTAAAAGAGGCCAAACATCTTTGAATAAATTCTGCCCGGATTTTCGCATCAGAAAAATGGTTATGATTGCGATGAATGTAAAGAAGAGTAGTTGAGAACTGAGTATCGAATTGAATCCACTCACTAAACTGCTACCATAGTTTTGAATCAGACTTTCTGAATTCTGTGAGTCTGGATTTGTAAACAGATAGTCCATCAAAATTCCGGGACCTTTCAATGTGAAGAAAGTTGTAAGGACGGCGAGTGCCCTGAACCAGGATGCCGTTGATGGAGTTAATCGTTTACTTTTTTCGAAGGCGAAGGTTGTGAACAAGTAGAGTATTATTGCCTCCGGGCGAATGGTAATTGCAATAAGAGATACAATTAATCCAACCATAACAGACGACTCAATCATGATATATAATCCCGCAAAGGAAAATAAAGCACACAACATATCAGGTGACGAATAACGTGCTGTTGTCACCAGAAAAGGAGAGGCCATCAGGAGTAGTGAGGTAAATGCAGAATACGGAGATGGAATCATTTTCTGCATCCACATTAATATTAAAAATCCAATCAGAAAATAACTGATAATTGAAGGAAGGTAAGTTGCGGAGACAAGATTGAAACCGAGTGAATGAAAAAGGCGTACCATAAAATTATATCCTGGTTTTATTTCAAAGTACTTCAGTATGGATTGAAACTCAGCTGAGTTATTCATGAGCACGGGCTGACGCTGGGAGATAGCTTCGAAATCATGCTTCGGCATATTTGCGGCCGCCGTCTTATAAATAAAGGTGTGGGTTGAATCAAAAGGCATGGATGAATCCCGGGCTGCCAAAGCCATATAGGGAAACATATCCCAGTTGTAATAGGGCTTTTGGTATAAAAACACCGATACCACCAAAAGAATGAGGATGACGGATAAAGAATAAAGATTTTTTATTGATGAGGTCAACGGGTGTTGTTCGGCCTTTTGGGAAAGATACAAAAGGAAAAAGCCCCGGATTGTCGAGGCTCTTTTCTTTTTGATTCAAATGATTAATCAGCCCTTTGCGAAGCCATCTTTGAAGTCAAGCTTGGCCTGCTCAACCGTGTTTTCAACGGCCGCTTTTACTTCCGCAGCCTTATCCACAACGGCATCTTTTACTTCAGTTGCCTTGCTAACGACTGCCTTCTTAACCATTGCTGCTTCGTCAGAAACTGCTTTTTTAACACTTTGGGCTTTTTTAACGACAGCCTTTTTAACGCTTCCGGCTTTCTTCGTTACTGACTTTTGTACTGACTTTGCTTTTGCTCCAAGCTTGCGCGCGATCGATTTTTTAGCGGCCTTCTTCACGAGTTTCTTAGCTACTTTCTTAGCCTTCTTCACAGCTTTTTTAGCTGCTTTCTTCGCTACCTTTTTCTTTGCCATAGCAATCTGATTTTAAATAGTTGTTGGTTTGTTTTAGTTCAACAGAAATTCTGTTACCGGTATAAAGTTACATAAGAGTTTATTTTCTAAAGTTATTATCTGTTATTTTTTTATAAAGCCTCTCTAAAACTTTTAGCTTTAAGCAACTTTCTCAAATGAAGCGCAAGTACGGAGTCCTCTTACTTTTATCCATCTTATCGGTCATTACGTTCCTTGACCGCAATGCAATTTCCCTCGCGGGACAACGAATCACTCAGGAATTAGGACTTACGGAAGGTCAATTCGGATGGATATTAAGCGCTTTCACCATTTCATATGGATTGTTTGAAATCCCAACGGGACTTTTGGGAGATCGTTTTGGCGCACGACGGATTCTTACACGCGTGGTCTTTTGGTGGTCGTTGTTTACAGTGCTGACAGGTTTCGCTGGTGGATTTGCTTCTTTGTTTTTGATCAGGTTTATGTTCGGAGCAGGAGAGGCGGGCGCTTATCCCAACACAGCGATAGCTATTCGGCAATGGTTTCCACTTCTTGAACGGGCGAGAGCTCAATCTGTGATCTGGATGTGCAGCCGGATAGGCGGAGCGCTGGCACCTTTCCTTGTTATCCCAATACAGATACGTTACGGATGGCGAGTCTCTTTTTATGTATTGGGAATAGTTGGAGTAGTGTGGGTAATTATATGGTTATTAAGTTATCGCGACAAGAATGAGCCTGTTCCGGAAGCAATCAAACCAGAACCAACCGGGTCCTGGAACAAGCGGATGAAAAGCAAAAACTTCTGGCTGCTGATGCTGATGTATTATTGTTATGCCAGCGGTGTTTTCTTCTTCATATCATGGTTGCCCAAGTATTTACAAAACGGACGAGGTATTTCTGAAGACCAGTTAGCTTATTCCGCGTCACTTCCATTTTTTTTGGCGGCGATAGGTTGTTTAATAGGAGGTTCGTTAAGTGATTATCTCGTAACAAAGATCGGATTGAATTGGGGGCGACGGCTGGTGCCGATGGTAGGTCTTATTCTTTCGGGTTCTTCTATGTTGGGAGTTGCGTTTATGGCAGATAATTCCATCGCCATTATTTTACTTGCCTTCGGACTTGCCTTTATGGATGTTACGGCGCCTGTCTCGTGGGCTGTAGCAACTGACTTAGGTGGAAAAGACAGTGGTGCAGTTACGGGCGCGATGAATACAGCGGGATTGCTAGGCGGTACGATCACTTCGATTGGCGTTGGATATATGGTCTCTTCTTTGCATAGTTATACAGTGCCTGTTGTAGTGCTGGGAATTCTGTTAGTAACGGGAGGGTTGCTATGGTTAGTGATTGATGCGGATAAGAAACTGGAGTAGGATGAAAGGATTGGAGCAGGATGAAAGGATTTTAGGATTAATAGGATTAATAGGATTAATAGGATAATGGATGTTTAGATGAGTATGGATTTTTATGTTCTGTAGATTTTTAAAACCGCTTTGAGAATTTTTTTTATTGTTTGTATGGGAAGATCTTTCTCAGCATCCATCATCATAATCTTCATACGAGAACGATTTTCAATAATTAGGTTTGGATGACTGATTCTTTTGCCTTCTACAATTCCTAAATAAGGTTGTCCTGTTTTCTTATGTACCCATAAATAGCAAAACATTTTCTTCTTGTAGCAGAAGAAGGGCATTCGGTATTTCCAAGCCTCAGTAATAACTTTGTCTTGCTGGAGAATAATTTCCCGCAAGGCAAGCAGGCAGCTCTTTACTGGTTCATGCTTTTGCAAGTAATAGTTGTCAATATCGCTTCTCATTGTTGCTTCAACTTATTATTTTTTGTTATGTATTAACCGAAGGAAACCTTTTGCTACGGATTGCACAGATTTTCACGGATAAAGTATAAAGAATTTTTTATACATGATTAAAATTACCACTGATTGGCAGCGAAGCTGCATTCTTCTGTGAAAATCTTTTCCATTAAAAGTAGTTTTCTGCAAGATCCGTGTTCGTCTGTGGCATTCCATCTAACAAAATTATTGCAAACCTAAAATCAGGGTGAAACCCCATGATCCAAGTGTATTCAAAGTGACCTGTAGTTTTTTTTTGCTCCACGGCCGCATGGCCGAGTCATCGCAACGACGCTGGGTCTTTAGCCACCCTCATGCTCGCCGCACCGCCCGGCAAAATACCAAGGCGTCTTATGCGATGACAGAAAGTTTGCCTTCGATTGAAGTGCTGGATTATCTTCCAATCTTAGATCATGTTTATTTAAGCGATTACACTCTTCAATAACCGCTTAACGAAATCTCTTAACCATTGAATATCTAAAGGGTTTACGGGGAGCGGTGGCCGGGCGGAAAAGCGGGGTGGTGTGATGGCACTGTGGGGGGAAGCCTGCCTACCGGACCAGGCAGGCTTTTTTCCGCCTTGACTTTTTTTGTTTCTTTTTTGTGTCTAAGACAAAAAAGAAAAAGAGAAAATAGCTTGATGAGACCTTCAAGTTCTGATGAACTTGGCTCGATCATAAGTTAGAAACGCCGCAAGAAAATCCTTTAAGACGAAAGAAGTGCAAGTCAATTTATTCGAAGTACACTGTCTCCTCGGGTTCGCTAGTGGCACTTGTGAACATGATGCGGTATCCGTCTGGATCAACAAGACAGGTCACCCACATTCTATTCCCCACAAAGGGCCTCGCTACTTCTATGCCGCGTTTGGAGACTTCTTTATAAATAGCAATGGCATCTTCACATTGAAAATAGATGGAGACCCCAAGACCAAGTTCCCCTTCTGAAGAATTCGCGTAAGGTACTTTGTTCCTGAATTCCTGAAGCATAAGAGCAGCGTTGCCAATTTGTAGCCAACACCATTCAAGCTTCCCGTTGTTGATCCAGCTATTTGTCATTTCAAAGCCAAGTCCATCGACATAATAACGAATTGACCTCTCCAGGTTTGAAACCCAGAAAAACGGAACAGCTTGTCGAACGTTCGGATTGTTCAAGTCAATAGTATGTTTTCAAAACGAATCTAACAATTATAGATTGTAGTGAAAAATGAAAATACAGTTACCGTTACTTTGGCTTTTCTGTAAGAACAAGTCCTTCTTTACGAACCCACTTATCATATTCCATGTAGCGGGCGGTTTCAATGGCAGCTTGTTCGCCACGAAGTTTTTCAACGAGATGAAGCGCTCCATCAATGCCTGCAGAGATTCCTGCTGTAGTGATAACATTTCCATTGTCGACAAAGCGCGCATTGGAAACTACGTTTGCTTTAGGGAAAGATTTCCTAAGATTATCAATACTTAAATGAAATGTTGTGGCCGTTTTACCATCAAGCAATCCAGCTTTTCCCAGGGCGTAGGCGCCAGTACATACTGAGAAAAAATATTCCGTATTCTTTTCCCGTGATTTCAGCCAGGCAATTACATCCTCATCAAAGGCAGGGCCCGAGCCGCCGCCTCCAAAGAATGCAACCATGTCAGATGCCGGAGCATTTTTAATGCTGTAATCAGGAATTATTTTGAGAATGCCCTGCGACATAATTGGGTCAGTTGTCTTTGATACAGTAAAGACCTTGAAGCCAGCATAGGCAAAAACTTCCATCGGTCCGGCGAAGTCCAGCACCTCAATACCATCCTGCAGATAGAATGCAACCGTTATATTTTTTCTTGATAGTTCTTTCATACGCTCGGCTTTGGACATTTTTATTAGGGTCATGTTACAATGAGTACAAGTGCCAGGTTTTTCAAATTCTATTTTATCACAATTGCTGTTGCATAGTGTGCAGAAGTAAGCAGTATCGTTTGTTTTGATTGGCTGAGAATAACCAAATGTAATAAGGCTGACTAAAATTATAATGAGTGGAGTTTTCATAATGGATGATTAAATAAAAAGATAATAATTTTTTTTTGCCACAGATTGCACAGATTTCCGCGGATAATGCATGATGCACTCAGTCATAAACAAACCGCATGCCGCCCAACAGGAACAAGCAGGGATGGCAGCTTCGCTGCATTACATCTGTGAAAATCTGTGTCATCCGTGGCAAAAGTTCTTGCGCAGCAATGACGAAGTCATTAATCCGTTTCCTTTGCTTCATAAGTTATCAATCAAAATCAATCTCCTTGAAACCGCAGAAACACAGATCAAAGGCGAAAGACTAAATCATTAATCTTAACCCGACAAATTAAAGCACTTAACATTTATTAAAGAAGGACATCATTACGCAGAATCAGGACAATATCTCTGACGGCAAAACTCCTGCATGTTTTTTAAGAAGCGTTCGAAGCTGATTGGTACTCTGAAGCCCACATGCTCTTGCCACACTTTCAACTTTTTGCTTGTCGTGCAGCAAATGAATAGCGTGCGCTACACGAATTTTTTCAACGTACTGACCAATTGTAATACCTGTGGTGTCCTTAAATAAGCGTGTGAGGTTTCGTCCACTGGTGTGAATTATCCCCGCAAGACTATCGGCAGTAAATTTTTTGTCGAGATGTTGTGCCAGCCACTCTTGCACAATATGAATCCGGTCTTCCATGTGATTGCGGTACTGAAGAAACACACTAAGCTGCGGATCTTCTTTACCCCGGCGGAGATAAATAACAATCTCCCTTGCAATGGCCGCAGAGAAACGTGTGCCATACATTTCTTCCAAAAGATAAAGACTAAGATCAATACCGGATGCCACGCCTGCACTGGAATAAAGTTGATTGTTCTGAACAAATAATCTGTTTGCAAGGGCCTCGATCTTTGGATATTGGTCTTTTAATAATTTCTGATATTTCCAATGAGTCGTTATTTGATGACCATCCAACAAACCAGATTCGGCCAATAAAAACGCACCGGTGCAGACAGAACAAATCCTCGCGCCCTGTTCATGCTGCATAGTAAGCCACTTTAAAAAAGGAGCTATC
This sequence comes from Cyclobacteriaceae bacterium, assembly GCA_025363495.1. Taxonomy (GTDB): domain Bacteria; phylum Bacteroidota; class Bacteroidia; order Cytophagales; family Cyclobacteriaceae; genus ELB16-189. The sequence continues at coordinate 7,994 of JANYDR010000076.1, forward strand.
TCTTTATAAAATTTTCTGTCCGTTAAAAATTTGGAATCCAGGCCAGGAATAAAAATAACGTCGTCCCGCTGTAGTGAGATCTCATTAAAATCTTCAAGCTTTGCAAAAGCAAGTCCGCTAGAGCTCGTCTCAACTGAAACATCAGAGTAAACAGAAACGAATCGAAGTTTCAGGGGAGCGCCATAATCCGTTGCCTCATAAAATACATGAGCCGGTCCGCTGATGTCAAGCAGATGGACCTGAGGCGGCATAATAAAAACAGCCGTCCGTGCCGGATGATGGTCTAGATTGAATTTCTCAGGAACAGACATCAATTATTTACTTTTTAAATTCCCATTCCCAAACATCGCCATCTTCCGGATCATTTACAGTGCCAATGAATTCAAAATTATTCTTCTTAAGTATGCGGGTAGAGAAATTATTCTCCGGAAGTGTCCTTGCGGTGATTCTAATGGAAGGATCAGTGTTCAAAGATAAGTCAACTAATTCCATGCATATTCTCATGCCAATCCCCTGGTTTTGAAACTTATCAAATGTCCCGTAGGCAATTTCTACTTGTCCATTAACTGGTGTACCCTTGAATGCGCAAGCGCCAACCAGTTCGTCATTTTCTTTCACATAATATCCGATCCAGGGAGGCATAAAGCCAACTTTTTTGTAAAAATCAATGGTCATTAATAGGGTGTCATTGCATAGCGGATTGGCTAAGAATTCCGCATTCTCTTCAAGGGTCTGTTTTACGGGTAGCAATTCCATTAGAGAAATAGATGATATTTTTAAAGATAGTGGAATAAAAAACCTTTAGACACAGATGCACACAGATCGTTGCCTGATAATTTGTTTGCTGGTAAAGAAAATAACACAGATGGGCAGCTTCGCTGCTTGTCTGTGGAAATCTGTGCAATCTGTGGCAAGCCTCCGCATGCGAAGCTAGACAGCAACGTAGTTTTACGCTCAAGGCGTATAGAATCCGTGTCAAAAAAAACATTTTTAGATGCTAAGTGTATTCTTCGTGTCCTTGCGACTTTGTGGCAAAAAAATCCACCCACAAATTTAAATACCAAAAGTCCAAATCTTTTTCTTACGTTTCAGACATCTAACCTTCATTAAACCCATGAAATCTATAAACCTATCTCAAAAACTCTCTGGAATCTGCTTAGCAATTCTACTTGCAATTTCTGCTCAAAGCTTTGCTCAAAATGTGGAGCCAACTCCTCCCATCGTAACTGCGATAAAAGCTGGTAAACTAATCGATCCTGCTGCTGGCACGGTGCTCTCCAATCAGATTATTCTTATAGAAAACGGAAAGTTCAAAGCCATTGGTGCCAACCTTACGATACCGGCAGGTGCCGAAGTGATCGACCTATCCGGGTTGACAATATTACCGGGACTTGTTGACGCACACAATCACCTTGCGATCACATATAAGGTTGTTCCTGAACGCAACATATATTATTATACCTACATCACTGAAAGCACAGCTCTTCGTGCCATACAAGCAGCTTCCAATGGAATGCAAATGCTGTCTTCGGGGTTCACCATCGTTCGCGACATGGGTAACAATGGAAATTATGCAGACACCGCGCTGCGTCAGGCGATCGAACAAGGTTGGATACCAGGTCCTAAAATCATAAACTCCGGAATTATTATCGGAAGTGTCGGCGGTCAGTTCTGGCCAACACCAGAAATGGGTGCGAAAAATATTACTTATCCCGAATATCTCGATGCCGATACTCCGGATGAAATTGTAAAAGCTGTCCGCCAGAATTTACTGTATGGAGCGCGCGTGATAAAAATATGTGTCGACTGCAAACCATGGGGTTATAGCGTAAGTGACATTAAGTTAGTAATGGACGAAGCAGCGAAGGTTGGCTTTAAAGTAGAAGGTCATGTTCAAACATTGGATGGAGCCAAGCGTGCGATCGAAGCCGGCATTTGGTCAATTGCTCATGACTCAGGTTTAAACGATGAGATGCACAAGCTCATGGCGAAGAAAGGAATATTCCGTGCTGGCACTGAGACACCCATTACCCTTCCAGAGCACACCACTCCTGAACGTTATGCAAAAACTGTAGCAAGTCTGAAAAATGCGTACGACAATAAAGTGCCACTCACCTACTCCACTGATGCTGATTATTATGTCCCTGGGAAAACCCGCGGTGAGGTGGCAATTGAATTTATTGAAACATGGAAGGCTGCAAAAATTCCGAACGTAGACATCCTTCGTGCCATGACTGTCAATGGATACAAAGTAAGCGAGACGGAATCGACACGCGGTCCAATCCAGGTTGGCCTCGCCGCTGACTTCATTGCTGTTGCTGGAAATCCGCTCGAGCAGATTGATGTTCTCCGCAGCGTAAAGTTTGTGATGAAAGATGGAAATGTATTTAAACGCGATGGCGTTATGATACCTGAGAAGTTTTTACATGGAGGTCCAGTGAATGGATGGAATATCAGGTGATGGGTTATAACTACTAGTGAGTACCTTAAAGACTTTATTCCAAAATTATAACTAATCAGTGATCAGTAATCGGTTATCAGTGCGAACCACCGATCACCGATTACCGATCACCGATTACTATTTTACCTCCCCCTCCTCGCGCCACCGCCACCTCTATTACCACCGGCTCCACCACCTCCGCTAAAACCACCGCGGACAGCGCCACCACCCATATTGCTTCGTTGCATACCACCACTTCCCATGCTATGCCAGTTCTGCTGATGAAATTGGTTTGATTGAAAATTATTAAAGCGCTGAGAGTTAAAGTTATTGCTGTTAATAGAGTTGCGGAAATTCTGCTGAGAACGATTTACCGTTGACGGAGCTTGTGTACGTCCACCAGCAGAGTTTGTTCTGCCACCAACATTAGGATTTGTATTTCCTGATTGTGAATAGCGTGTCATGCCGCCACCGCCGCGATTGGTTGACGGTGAAATATTATTGACTCTATTAAAATGTTCACGGACCGCCGTGTTGTATCCGCGATATACATTGTAGTTTGGCCTGTAATGATAATTATAGTATGCGTTGTAGCGGCCATACATTCTTGGGTAACTTCTGTAGCCGTAACCAAAAAACCAGTTGGAATATGCATATGAAGGAAGACCCACCACAACCATATTACCACCAGCACCCATATAAAATCCGGTATGATAATACAATGGACGTGGATACCAAACAGGTGATGGATACCAGTAAGGATAGCCAAACCAGTATGGATAAGGTGTGGCTGTATTATAATAATTGTTTACTACTGATGGAGATCCATCATCTGTTTCTGAATAGCTGTTGGCAAAGTCTGCAGACGACTTCTTCATTTCATCCTGCAGCTTTGGATCATTCGCAACTTCTTTCTTATAGTTATCAAGATCCTTCTCATTTTGAGCAGTGATCTGCGAATTAAGATTAGTAAGATTCTGTCTTACGTCCTCAGGAT
>JANYDR010000126.1 GCA_025363495.1 Cyclobacteriaceae bacterium
GTAGGAAGCCATGAAAAGATTCCCCATAATCCAATCAGCATTGCTCCGAATATTACTGAGCCTATCAAGAGGTCGCCTCGATGGTTTTTATTAAATGTCACTTTTATTTTTTGAATCCCACTTTCTCTTTTTGTATTTGACCATTGCTCTGATTCGCGCAATGTAAAGCCACAAACAATCGCGAGAGCCAATGGAATCAATCCAACGAAAAAGGCCTGGTGCCAATTGGCGACAAACAAATCAATTAATCCTGCTGAAAAAATCCCGATGGGGAAACCTATGGATAAAATTCCTATGAAGATCGCCCGGGTTTTTTCAGGCCACACTTCTGACAATATTATTGGAGTGAGTACCAGCACTCCTCCAACACAAAATCCTGACAGGAACCTGAAAGTCATAATTAGTATCCAGGAATTTGTAAGTCCTGTCAATATTGTAAACAAACCATAGGAACCAATTGACAAAACAATCGCCCTTGAACGCCCGATACGGTCACTCAATATTCCCCATATCATTCCACCAATAGCCCAACCTAAAATAAAAACAGAGTTTACGTATGCGCTGATGAAATTGAAGTTGTCAACATCTACTTCACCCATAAGATCTTTCACTGCAAGGGGAAGATAAACTGACATCAGTGTTGACACTGTGCCGCCAAATACATTTGACAAAACACAAATGACAAAGAGTAGCCAATGATAGGTCGTGATTTTGTTAACTTCAGTGCTAGCAGTCTGCTCCAAGTGTTTACTTTTAAATATGAATTGAAAAATAGTCAAAAGGCGGGACTAATTCTGGCAGGCGGAGAAAATCGCCCCCTTAAAACTCTCCTTCATTTTAGTAACTTCAAACCATGAAAGAATCAAACATCACGTCGGGCAAAAGCAAATGGTATGGCCGTCTTGCCTGGTTGTTTCTAATCCTCTTTTCAGTTTTTTGGTCGCTAGGAACTTTCTTCTTCTCGGTGTTGCTCGGATTTTCTGCTCTCTTCGCTTTTTTTGCATTCCATTATTCCGATTTGAAGATCTCCCTTTTTGACAGCGCGTCAGATCAGGGAAATAAATCTTACACCTCTCCCACCGGATCACCCGTACAAAGTGAACCGGCACTTATTGTCCGAAGAATAATTCGAGTGTTTATTATCATAGTGGGATCATTTGTCCTGTTCACTTTTGTGGCCGGAATTTTCTCAAGCAAAGACAAGAATGCTCCAGTGCAAGCAACTGATGCAACAGATAATGAAACGTCCGCAGCAGGTGATAACGATGATGCTACCTCTTACACAAACAAGGGAATTGAGTTGTTTAATAATGGTCTATATGATTCTGCTTTGTTTTATTACGACAAGGTATTAGCGATCAATCCCAATGATGCTGATGGAATATATAATAAAGCCCTGGCCTATTTTATGAAACAAGATTACCGGAAGTCAGTTGGTATTGTGAAAAAATGTCTTCGCCTGAATCCTGATTACAATACTGGCTGGTGGCTACTCGGGGATGATTATTACTCTATGAATCAATATGATTCCGCCCTTATCTCGTTAGAGAAAGCATACAGGAATGATTACAGTGATTCGGGATTCCTGGAACTTCTTGGAGATACTTATCTTAAAAGTGATAACCGTTCAAAAGCCAAAGATATTTACCTGCAAGTAATTCAACAGGACACAACAAAGGCAGATGTGTATAAACAACTAGCCGAGCTTGATCCAGACAATGCTAATGTCTACCGTGCCAGGGCGGCGGCTCTTGAGCGGACCCCTAAATAAAACATGGCTCCCATTAAAGATCGTTACTTAGTTGCAGTTGTTCCGCCCGCGCCTTTCTTTGAACAGGCACAAGAATTAAAAGAGTACTTCCGGGAGCGCTATCATAGCAAAGCATCTCTTAACTCTCCTTCTCACATTACGTTACATATGCCTTTTGAATGGAGGGCTGATCGCGAGGAAAATTTGATAAACTCACTTCAACAATTCTCTTCACCGCTTATTCCCTTAAAAGTCATTTTCAATAATTTCAGTTGCTTTGAGCCAAGAGTCATTTTTATTGACGTTATCGAAAATAAAAAACTCAATGACCTTCAATATCAATTAAGACAATTTTGTAAAAAAGAATTGGGTTTGTTTAATGCAGATTATAAAGACCTTCCCTTCCATCCCCACCTTACGCTTGCCTTTCGGGATTTAAAGAAATCCGAATTTTTAAAAGCTTGGGAAGAATTCAAGGAGAAGAAGTTTGAGGGTGAGTTTCGACTCGATAGAATTTGCTTGCTGAAGCACGACGGTCAGAGATGGGACGTATTGCGCAAATTTGCTTTAGATTCAACACCCTCGGTTTAACCAATTGACTATCTCAATTAGTTATCAGTTACCCGTTGCCGGGGGAGTATTGACCAGCATCAGGTAACCGGTAACCTATGACTCTTACCCCGGCGTCATCAAAACCTTCAAACAATTATCTTTCTTATTCGCAAACATATCATACCCATTGACTCCTTCCGAAAGCTTCATGTGATGTGAGAAAACGGAAGTAAGATTATATCGTTTACTTTGAACCAACGGGACAAGTTTATCTATTAAGTATCTTGCAGGACAGCG
>JANYDR010000127.1 GCA_025363495.1 Cyclobacteriaceae bacterium
GGCTTAAAGTCAGTAGAGTTGCTGAACTCAGAACAGTGGCCGGTTGCTATAAAACATGGTCTTACTTGTGCGATGGCTTATGCTTCCTCAATGGGACTAAATAAAGGATTCAACGATCCTTCCTTACACGAACAACTCTTAAAAGATTACACTCTTAACATTCCAAAAGCTGCCGATGCGGGTCTGAAAAACGTGATTTGCTTTAGTGGGAATGCCAATGGATTGTCATACGAACAAGGCCTGGAAAACTGTGCCAAAGGTTTAGAGCCAGTTATGAAGATCGCAGCCAAACACGATATTACTGTGTGTATGGAGCTTCTCAACAGCAAGGTTGACCACAAGGATTATCAGTGTGATCATACTGAATGGGGCGTTAAACTATGCGAAAAACTTGGCTCACCTAATTTCAAATTGCTGTATGATATTTACCACATGCAGATCATGGAGGGAGATGTTATTGCCACGATTAAAAAACGCAGTCAATACATTGCACATTACCATACCGGCGGAGTACCTGGAAGAAATGAAATCGACAATACGCAGGAATTATACTACCCAGCTATTATGCGGGCGATTGTGGATACGGGGTTTAAAGGATTTGTTGCTCAGGAGTTCATTCCGAAGAGACCAGATAAACTGGCTTCACTGAAAGAGTGCGTGATGATTTGTGATGTATAAGCCTTCTTGTAGATTTTAGTTTTATTTTTTACTCATCTCTTAATGAATTAACAGGATTTGCCGTTGCTGCACGTACAACATGATATCCAACTGTAATGATTGTAATACCAAATGCGAGGACTGCCGATATCAAAAAGGTTGACCATTCATTTGCCAACTCAACTCGATAGGCAAAATTCTGTAGCCAGGTATTGGTGAAATACCATGCTGAAGGAAATGCCAGTACAATTCCAATCGATACAAGTAAAAAGAATTCTTTAGACACCAAGATGATGAGGCCATTCACACTGGCACCGATAACTTTACGTACGCTGATCTCCTTTTTACGCTGCTCTGTTGTGTATGCTGCTAGTCCAAACAAGCCGAGACAAGCAATGATAACGGTAAGCGCCGAGAAAGCCGTAAAGATCTGACTGCGCTTTTCGTCGGCCTTGTATTGTGAATCAAGATCTTCGTCAAGAAATACATATTCAAATGGGCTGTTAGGATAAACTTGCTTCCATTCTCTTTCAACAGATATCATGCTGTTGCGGATATCACCTTGCGTAAGACGAACGAATACATAGTTTTGCTCACGATTTAAAACGATAAATAACGGTTCGATTGCGTCGTAGAGGGAGTTCTGATTGTAATCATTAATAACGCCAATAACTTTTCTCTCTTGTGGACCAGCGGGACCACCACCAAACATAAATTTTTTCCCAAGAGGATCTTTCCATCCCATTCGGCTTACCATACTTTTATTTACCACAACTGAAAAAGCCGTATCGCCTGGATTATCCTTTGAAAAATTCCTTCCCTCGATAACTTTTATACCCATAGCGTTCAAGTAATCATAATCTGCAGAATAGAGATCAACGCCACGATCCACCATTTTTCCGTCGGCATCCTCAACCTGAAGCAATAATTTTCCAATACCCTCTCCTGGTGAGGCATCTGCCTTTCCTACTGCCACAACATCAGGAAGCTTACGCAATCGATCCGCCAGAACTTCCCCGTTCGCGCGCATGCTTCGATTGAGATTCAGCCGAACCACGTTTTCTTTGTCAAAGCCCAGATCTTTATTTCTTAGAAACCGAACCTGATCGAAAACAACCAACGTGCTGACGAGCATGAAGATGCTAAGTCCAAACTGAATGACTACTAATGACTTTCTAAAAGTCGAACTGCCGCCTTTAGCTGCAAGCTTTCCCTTTAATACACTTACCGGACTGAAACTCGATAAATAAAATGCCGGATAACTGCCTCCAAGGATACCAGTAACCAATACTATAATCACCAAACCTATCATCACCGGCGTTTGAATGATGTTAGAAAAGGGAAGTTGCTTGTTGGCCAATGAATTGAATGCCGGTAATAATGCATAAATAAACGCAAGGCTTATCATCAACGAACTAATTGACACAAGCAATGATTCGGTAAGAAACTGAGCAATGAGTTGACCTCGTTGCGAGCCCATCACTTTACGCAAACCAACTTCTTTTGCGCGACTGGTGGAGCGTGCCGTTGCCAGATTCATATAGTTAATACAGGCTATGAGAATCATGAAGACTCCCACCGCTGCAAAAATGTAGATATAAGAAATGTCTCCACCCTCTTCAGCTTCATCCTGGATTTTAGAATGCAAATGAATATCGGTAATGCGCTGCAAACCATACTTCACTTTAATTCCCATCCTTTCAAAAGCAGGATTCACCTTTTCAGTGACCACCTTATCAAGACTAACCTGGATTTTATTCAAATCGTAGCCCTCTGGCAATTGAATGTAAGTGGTTACGCTGAAGGCACCCCAACCACTTTGAAGAAGCTGAGGTCGGGAACTTTTGGAAATCAATCCATCAAATCTGAAATGAGAATTCAGTGGGACGTCCTTAATAACCCCAGTGACTTTAAAATTCTCGTTCTGCTGATTTATTAATGATTGATTGAGGGCATCCTGTCCATTTGCAAAATATTTACGCGCAATGGTTTCGGTAAGAACAATACTGAACGGCTCATCAAGAGCTGTTCGGGGATCACCTGCAATAAAATCGTAGGTGAACATGTCAAACACGGTAGAGTCCGTCAGGAAAAATTTGCTTTCGTAGAATTGCTGATCACCATTTTTGTATTGGTTTCTGCTCGTGCCAATGAAGCGCACTGCATTTTCAATCTCGGGATAATTGTCGTCCAATTCATCAGCTAGTGGCATTTGAGTTGATGACCATGTAAATGCATTATCAGGTTCTTTAATATTGGAAACAATGCGATAGATGTTTTCAGCATTTTTATGATAGCGATCGAAGCTTCTTTCATCTAGTATATATAAAAGCAAAAACAGGCTGCTTGTGATGCCGATGGTAAGACCCACAATATTAATAGTGGCATACGCCTTGTCTTTTATCAGATTGCGATAGGCAATTTTCAGTAAATTCTTAAGCATAATAATAGATGGCTTGTAGAACGGTTATCACCCTGAACAGGATACTGTTAGATGTTATGTCAAGCAATAAAGTTTTAACGTCAGACCTGACCCTTCATTTTTGCATTTAAATACCCGAAAAGGCAAAAAAATCCGCTAATCTGAATTATTAGCGGATCTTCAAATTTGAATATTTTTTGTCTTATCGTTTAATCAGTTTCACCCTGGCGTCGTCAGCCCTGATATCTACTTTAGCGGTACCACTTGCCAGCATGAGCTTGGTCCGGTTTTCAGAATCTTCTTCGGTTGTAAATTGTCCTTCCGTGATCACACGTCCATCATCATGATGAATGTCAAATTTACCACCACCCTTTGTGATGGTGAATGAAATCAAACCATCCTGAGCATCAATAAAGTATTCACCATTGTCGGCGATTGATGTTTCAATGATGAGATCACCATCATCCACTTTTGCATCAATGAAAGTAAAGTTGGCGTTTTTGATTTTAACATCACTGTCATCGCCAGTCAATTCCAAGGAACCTTTGCCCTCGTCCATCGTAATGTCACCATCATCCAGGCGGAACAGGAACTTGCTTCCCGAGCATTGAGCTAAATCAACATCAGCATCATCTAATTGTAAAGAGATAGCGCCATTGATATTTTTTATCCAATAGTCTCCATCATCTCCCTTTACTTTCAGGCTTGTTCCCTCGGGCGCTTCGATTGTAATAGTATATTTTTCATAGTGGTAACCGATCATTCCGATTGATACAGAATTAGATCGTTCCCGTATTTCAAGATCACCACTTTGCTCTGTGACGTCAACAGAAAATTCATCGTGCCCTCCGAAGACAATTCCCTTTGTGCTCACCTCACGATCAATCTTTACATGCGCTGTCTTACGGGTGGAACCGGTGATGTCCACCTTGGCATCCGAACAATTTAATTCTACTGTTCCCGTGGAACTTAGGTTGTACTCTTTATCGAGATGAAACTTTCCATCAATATTTTGAGCAGCCACCGAAAAGCTCAAAAACATGCAAAAAACTGATATAATTGATTTCATAAGCGTCTGATTTACTCCATGAGACGCGTAAGAACTCTCAAAGGTTGCCTGGAATCATAATGACTTTATCAGATCGACGTATAATTCAGTGAGTTTTCCTTCAGCCTTTCCAGCTATTTTAATGATCTCAGAAATAACGGCCGGCTTCAGGTTGTCAGGATCGCAATCATCTGTGAGTACTGAAATCGCACAACAACGCAAACCCATGTGATTGGCCACGATCACTTCAGGAACAGTACTCATTCCTACAGCATCGGCCCCAATCATATGTAAAAATCTATATTCGGCACGCGTTTCCATATTAGGTCCCATTACTCCCGCGTATACGCCAACATTTAATTTTATCTTTTTCTTCCTGGCAATTTTGATAAGCTTTTTATTCAATTCACTCGAGTACGGCTGACTCATATCCGGAAATCGAGGTCCCAATACCTCAAAGTTTTCGCCGCGTAATGGATTATCGGGCTGGAAATTGATATGATCATCGATAAGCATTAGCTGACCTTTCTTCCATTTCAAATTCATATTTCCAGCCGCATTGGATATCAAAAGATTTTCTATACCCAGCATTTTCATTACGCGTACTGGCAACGTAATCTGTTGTGTATTATATCCTTCATAATAATGGAAGCGTCCCTGCATGGCGAGCACTTTCTTTCCTTTTACAGTGCCATATATCAATTTACCACGATGAAACTCTACGGTTGATACTGGAAAATGAGGGATTGAATTATAATTGATTACTACCGGGTTCTTTATCTCTTTAACAAAAAGATTTCCCAGTCCTGTTCCCAGTATAACTCCTACTTCTGGCTCAGTGATTCCGTGTGCGCGAATGAATTCTGTGGCTTCTTTGATTTCGTGTAGCATAGATTTAGAATAATGTAATTGATCAAAGATATGGAAAAGCATAAAGCCGAAAGCTTAAAGCGAAAAGCTCGTTTGCAGAAGAACCAGTGTAATAGTCAATTTTCCCTTTATTTTTCCGGTGGTCATAAAGACAGAATATTTTATTGCGTGTTTGCTATATTTGATAAGTACCCAGCTTGAAGCTCAAAGTGGAAAGCAGAAAGCTTAAAGCCAGGGTAATCAAGCTTTACACTTTCAGCTTTCCACTTTAAGCTTTTAACCATTCCATTATGAAAAAATTATCGCTTCTTCTTCTCCAAATTATACTCATCAGCACGACATGGGCTCAGTCATTCAATAACTTCCCTGTTACCACACAAAAACCGCCGTTGCATGGAAAACACTGGATGGCTATTACTGGCAAGCCGTTGGCAGCGACAGCCGGTGCAATGATTTTTACTAAAGGCGGTAATGCTGTTGATGCTTCCTGTGCGATGCTCGCGGCAACGTGTACAATGTGGGATGTATTAAGCTGGGGTGGAGAAACGCAGGCCTTGATTTACAATCCAAAAACCAAAAAAGTAATTGCTATCAACGCGATGGGAGTTGCCCCTACCGGCGCTACGGCAGATTTTTTCAAAGGCAAGGGCATGAAGTATCCACCCGAATTTGGTCCGCTGGCAGCTACTACTCCCGGCACTCCTGGAGGATTAATGACGATGCTGGCAGAATATGGTACACTAAGTTTAAAAGATGTACTGGCACCCGCTATGCAATTGGCAGATGGCTATCCGATTGAAGCGCAGACCGCTAACTCTATCGAACGCGGTAAAGAAGAAATTAAAAAATGGCCCTATTCCAAAAAAGTCTTTCTGCCACACCTCGGATCAAAGCGGGAAGCCCCTGATGCCGGAGAAATTTTTGTTCAGAAGGATTTATTAGCCACGCTGCAAAAACTCGTCGATACTGAACAACAAGCATTAAAGAAAGGCAAGACGCGTAAAGAAGCAATCTACGCTGCTTACGACCGCTTTTATAAAGGAGACATCGCTAAAGAAATTGCCAGGAGCTCTCAAGAACAAGGTGGTCTTATCACTGAACAAGATCTCTCCAACTGGAAAGTAAAGATCGAAGAACCAACCATGACGACATATCGTGGTATTGAAGTTTACAAAATGCAACAATGGACACAAGGACCGGCACTGTTACAAACTCTCAACATTCTTGAAAACTTTGATCTGAAAAGTATGGGCTATAATTCAACACGTTACATCCATACGTTATACCAGGCGATGAATCTTGCCTTCGCCGATCGTGACTTCTATTATGGAGATCCTGCTTTTGCAAAAGATCAACAACCCATGAAGGGTCTGTTGTCCAAAGAATACGCCAAAGAAAGGATGAAGTTGATCAACCCGGAAATGAATGATCCGAAAATTGGTCCCGGTGATCCTTATCCAATTGAAGGCAAGCAAAATCCTTTCATGGAAGTACTAAAGAAGTGGGGAAACACTCAGGCTTCGCTGAATGATAAGTTCCTCGAAGACTTTACTGCTGGAACAACCTCTGTTGAAGCAACGGATAAAGAAGGTTGGGTTGTATCGATCACTCCGAGCGGTGGTTGGGTTCCATCATGTATTGCCGGCACAACGGGTGTTGGAATGAGTCAGCGCATGCAATCTTTTGTGCTCGATGCAAAAGAAAGTCCATTCAATGTTGTTGAACCCGGCAAACGCCCCCGTGTAACACTAACTCCAAGCCTTGCCTTGAAAGACGGTAAACCATTTCTTTCTTTTGCCAAACAGGCGGGTGATGAGCAGGACCAGTTGTTGCTACAATTCTTTTTGAACATGGTTGAATTTGGAATGACTGTTCAAGAGTCTACGGAAGCAGCGAGTTTCAAAACATTGCAGATGTATTCCAGCTTTGGAAGCCATGAAAAAATTCCCGGAGGACTTATTCTTAATAGTGCAATGCCCTCATGGGTAAGAAAAGATCTGTCGAGGATGGGTTATAAATTATCATATCAAGACAGGACGAGTGGTCCGATCAACGCAATCTATTTTGATTGGGAGCATGGGAGCTTTTGGGGCGGGTCGAGTAATCACGGGGAGGATTATGGGATAGGATGGTAGGATTGTCTTTGAGTAGGATTTGTAAGATTAAAGGATTGATAGGATTCTTTTGCTGGAAAAAGTATAGAGTGGAAAGCTGAAAGCAAAAAGTGGAAAGCTGGAGTTTAGTATTAAAGAGATAGGCATATGAAATACATATTGATGTTAGTGATGGTGGGTGGGGTTTGCGTTGCTTTGGCGCAGACGGTGCCTTCGGTGGAGGTGCAGATTAAGACAGCATTACTTGCCGCGCCGGAGGAGTCGAAAGAGAAGGCGATGGTCTATGGATATTCCCCGAAAGGTGAGTTTATGGTTTTAAGAAAGGGTGAAAATGAATTGGTATGCCTTGCGGATGATCCTGCTCAACCAGGGCTTAATGTATCATGTTATCATAAAAGTCTCGAACCGTTTATGGCAAGGGGCCGCGAGCAGAAGAAAGAAGGAAAGACTTTTCAGGAGATTTTTGATCTGCGTGAGCAAGAGGTAAAGAGTGGCAAGCTTCAGATGCCAAAACAACCCGCATCGCTTTTTGTATACACGGCACCGGCTGAGAATTTTAATGCAATGACGGGTGAAGTAACAAATGGTTACTCACGATCAGTGATCTACATTCCTTACGCTACGGCTGAAAGTACTGGGTTACCTGCGAAGCCAGCGGCACCGGGAATGCCGTGGATTATGAACCCGGGGACGCATCGGGCACATATTATGATTGATCCACCACGCAAATAGCAGGATTAACAGATTAAAGGATTGATAGGATTGCATAACCGAAATTATCTTTGAGTAGGATTTATGGGATTAAAGGATTGGCAGGATTTCTTTGCTGAAAAATAAAATAATCAGCCGAGATTGGTGGGATTAAAAAATGGTAGCATCTCCTAGCTACAAATAGTCGGGACTGGAATTGTAGGTTAACCCGATTGATGGGTTTTTTGGTGGAAGCTCAGACATACAAATCATCCTTGCTTGCCTTCGCTACTTCGAGGAAGAACTTTGAAACTTTTTCTACTACAGCCTTCACATATTTTTCTCCTTTTTCAGCAGTTGCTTTGCGCGGATCGCCGACGCCGGTATCTTTTGTGACTCGCGTCCATTTGCGTTCGGCCCAGGCCCAGCCTTCACGGATAGCGGAGAAACGAAATTTCTTCGATGCTCCATCGCCAGCTTCTGATAACGGACTCACTAAATGCGGTGTTAAATGCATCATCACGCTGGTTTCCATTTCGCCGGCATGATCATCTTTATGTTCGAAGAAATCTTTTTGATCCACTGACTGAAACCAATTGCATTGACATAAAAACATGGATGGAAACTTCAATCCAAGCTCGCGGATCATTGTTTTAAAATCATTGCCGCCATGACTGTTAAGAATAATAAGCTTATGGATCCTATGACGATCCAGAACTTCAACCACATCACGCAACACCATTAGTTGGGTGCTTGGATTCATATTCATGTCCAGCTTGACGTCATATTGCCCGGTATTGACTCCAAAAGGAATGACCGGCAACACAATAACTTTAGCTCCTTGCTCCCAGGCCATTTTTGCCGCCATGGCAGCAATATTTTCCGCTTCTACGATGTCTGTCCCGTAAGGCAAATGATAATTATGTGCTTCCGTTGCTCCCCATGGAAGAATGGCTACTTCGTAAGACGAATCTTTTACAGTCTTCCAGTTGGTTTCGGAAAGGATATAAGGGCGCATTTTTTAGTTGTTCGTTGGTGGTTGTTAGTAAGGTCTGACAACTATTTTAAAGGTATTGCAATTCGATACATTTTTCCTCTTCTTACTGTAAGGCTTTGATCTCGCAGCCAGGGATTATGGCGCTTCAGCAATTTGTAATTAATACCATTGGCCTGAGAAAAAGCTATCAGGTCTTTAATAGATTCTCTTATCTCAATGTAACGAAGCCGCTCGCGATTATAAAGATGCTCTTTTGAAATCCTGAATCCATATTTCTGAGGATGCTCCACAATTTCTTTAATAGCAAGTATCCTGAAAACATATCTCGATGTTTCATCATTTAAATACAAATCATAATAGGATTTCACCCGCTGGTCCTCCAAGGATCGGCTAACTCCGCCCATACCACGATTATAGGACGCAGCGGCGAGTGTCCAATTCCTGAATTTTCCATTCGCCTGTTTCAAATATTTGCAGGCAGTGATTGTTGCCTTTATCGGATCGTATCGCTCATCGACCTCATCGGTAATTTCCAGTCCGAATTCCCTACCTGATGTTTTTAAAATCTGCCAGAACCCAACCGCCTGTTTTGGTGAAACATCATTCAGCAACGCTGATTCAATTAAAGGAAGATATTTAAAATCCGGAGGTATTCCGTTCTTCTCAAGCACGGAGTCAATTTGTGGAAGCCATCGATTCGCCCGCTTGATAAGGAATAATGTGTTGCTGTGGAGATACGTATTGATCTGCAATTCTTTATCAAAACGTTCACGAACATCCGGGTCACTTAACGGAACCGCTTCACCCGCAAATGAAAATTTATCAGGCACATCAATGGACACCGCTATTAATTGTTGAGAATCCTCCGGGATATCATCAAGGGCTACGTGATCATCCGAGATTGGATTCCCATCGGGCGATACTCTCATTCCAGTGTAGGTTATGTAACCAAATAGAATGACGAGTGTGGCAATTGATATAAATAAAGAAAGGTCTTTCATTAAAAATTTGGTGACAACAGATACTTTGCGTAAAAGTCATCAATTACTTTCACCGCGTCTTCCGGGGTATCAACCACATTAAATAAAAACAAATCATCCTGATGAACCATTGCTTCATGGACCAATACTTTTTTGATCCAGTCGATAAATCCGCTCCAGAATTTCTTCCCTACGAGCACAATCGGGAACCGGCCGATCTTCTTTGTCTGTATAAGTGTAAGGGCTTCCGTCAATTCATCCATTGTGCCAAATCCTCCTGGCATAACAATGAAGCCCTGTGAATATTTTACAAACATAACTTTGCGCACAAAGAAGTAATCAAACGTAATCAGTTTATCAGGATCGATATATGGATTTCCTTTTTGCTCATGCGGTAAATAAATATTTAATCCCACTGACTTACCACCGGCGCGATTAGCTCCTTTATTGCCCGCCTCCATTATACCAGGACCGCCACCGGTAACCACACCATATCCATGATGAACTAACTTATAGGCAATATCTTCTGCTGTTTTGTAATAAGGATGTCCGGCCTTCACACGGGCTGAACCAAAGATGGTAACGCATGGTCCTATCTTCGCAAGCTTTTCAAAGCCTTCAACAAACTCACTCATTACTTTAAAAATCACCCAGGAATCAGAGCTCTTGATTTCAGCCCAATCCTTATCTTTAAATGCTTTACGAATACGGTGCTCCTCCTCTAACGCCAGCTTAATCGGATCTTCAGCACTTTTCTTTTCCTTTTTCTTCGTTGCCATAGTGTCTATCTTTCAAATATAAAGTCGAAGATAAAGAAATGAACGAAACAACACACAAAGGAACCTTGTGCTACGTCCGCAGCATATTCCTTTTGTTAAGTTTGATGAGTTGCAATAAAATCCGAACTGATTTAAAGTCCGATTGGGAGCTCACGCCTTTTATTAAAGTCGACAGTGTTAACCCAATCTTAAATCCTGGTGAAAGTGAGTTTACATGCCCTATTCTTGGAACTCGTGTAAAGTGGGATGAGAAAGATGTTTTTAATCCTGCGGCTGTTGTCCGCAATGGAAAAGTCTATTTGCTCTTTCGCGCAGAGGATGTTATCGGTAAATATGCGGGCACTTCACGCATTGGACTTGCTGTTAGCGAAGATGGACTGCACTTCACAAAAATGCCGGAGCCAGTTCTTTTTCCGGATAACGATAGTTTAAAAATTTATGAGTGGGAAGGTGGCATTGAAGATCCTCGCATCGTTGAAAGGGAGGACAGTACTTATATTCTTACCTATACAGCATATGATGGAAACCTGGCAAGACTCTGTCTGGCTACCTCGAGAGATCTCGTCAAATGGAAGAAACATGGTTTGGTACTTCCTGAAAAATATAAAGATACCTGGAGCAAGTCGGGCGCAATTATAGCAAAGCGAAGTGGTGAAAAAATTATTGCACAGCGAATCAATGGCAAGTACTGGATGTATTGGGGAGACACCGATCTTTTTTTGGCTTCTTCCGAAGATCTCATTCATTGGAAGGCAGAGGAAACACCAGATGGAAAATTGAAAACTGTTTTACAGCCGCGTAAAGGCTATTTCGATAGTCGCCTGGTTGAAAGTGGACCTTATGCATTGCTGACAGAAAAGGGAATTCTTCTTTTATACAATGGTATGAACCTGGAAGAAGGTGGGGACACAACATTAGGCAAAGGAGCTTACTGTTCCGGTCAGGTTCTTTTTGACGTAAGTGATCCAACGAAAATTATTAATCGCCTGGAAAAGAATTTTCTCATGCCTGATAAACCGTATGAAATCTCAGGACAAGTGAATCAGGTTTGCTTCATTGAAGGAATGGTCCCTTTTAAAGGCAATTGGTTTTTATATTACGGTACAGCTGACTCAAAGATCGCAGTGGCTACCTCACCTCTTTTCAAATAAATCCCTAAGTGCACTTTCAAGATCTGTGAACTTAAATTGAAATCCAGCGCGTTCAATTTTTGAAGATGAGACCTTACTTCCGTTCAGAACGATTGCAGCCATTTCACCGACAACCAGTTTAAGAACAAATCCTGGAACAGCAGGCGCCCAGAGCGGACGGTGTAATACCTTTGCAATTGCTTTCGTCATCTCACGATTAGTTATGGCATGGGGAGTTACAGCATTATAAGCACCAGTCATACTTCCGTCTTCAACCGCTTTAATGAAGATGGCGCATAGATCATCGAGATGAATCCAGCTTAATAGTTGTGTACCTGTACCTAGTGGAGAACCTATACCCAATTTTATTGTTCTCGCCATTTCCGGTAAGGCGCCTCCTTTTTCACTGAGCACGATACCTATACGGATTTTTGCCACTCGTATTCCAAGAGAAGTAATTTGATCCACCTCGCGCTCCCACTCCACCACCACATTTGAGAGATAATCGCCGCCATGTTTACTATCTTCTGTCATGACAACAGTATTATCAAGTCCAAATCCATAGATGCCGATAGCGGAAGCTGATACTACTGTTTTAACAGAATGTTTTTTATTCTTCAATGTTTGATACAACAGGTCAGAAGATTTCGTACGACTCTCTAATATTTCCCTTTTACGTTCGGGTGTCCAGCGCTTATCGGCAACTCCGGCACCGGCGAGATGGATGATTGTATCAACACCTTCAAGGGCCTTAGCATCCATCGTTCCTTTCTTTACGTCCCACACAAAAGATGGAACGTTTCCTGACTTCTTTTCACGTCCAAGGTGTGCTACGCCATATCCTTTTTGCAAGAGTAATTCCGTCAGGCGGGATCCTACTAATCCAGATGCGCCAGTAATTAAAATGGAAGTTGCCAAAACAGTAATTTTTAAATGATCTTTGCATCAAGTTAACCAACCTGTAATGAAAAAGTTTACGATTTTCTTTGCTTTGATAATAACCACGGTTGCCTATGCGCAAAAAGTGGATGTCAGCAAGAAAAGTGAAAAAATAAAAGGTGAAAGTGCTGAAGGATATGCAACAGAGCTCGAAGGCAAGAAAGAAAATATAGCAGCCGCCTGGAGTCGTTTTCTAAAAGATCTTGGAAAAGTAAAATCCGGTACTGAGTATCAATATGTAGAAAACCCTGCATTGGGTGGTACGGTTTACACAACCGGAATCATTTATGGAAAATCATCCGGTAACGAAGAAAAATCAACTGTCTGGATGGGAATAAAAGCTGTGGAATGGACCGTGAATGATATTTCACTGGTAGAAAATCAACTTGAAAAATTAGTCTATCAATTTGGAGTAAAATTCTACAGGGATAAAATCCAGGCACAGATAGATGAGGCTCAGCAGGCAAGCGATGCCGTAGTGCGTCAGCAGCAACGATTAGCGAATCAAAACAAAGATCTCAACAACAAGATTGTCAACAACGCCGAACAAAAAATACAACTCGAAAAATCTCTTGAGGCCAACAAGCTTGATAACCTGGTTCTCCATCAAAAACTTGAAAACAATAAAAAGTCACAAGACTCGGTAAAGCTTGCCGGTGAACAGATCAAGAGAATTATTGAGCTGCATAAGGAGAGGCAGAGGAAGGTGAATTAACACGGCAGGCATTTTTCCTCACCCCGGCCCTCTCCTAAAAGGAGAGGGGGAGGTCCTAGCAAACAATATTTACGTTTTGTTAGCTTTTCTTTTTTAGAATTAGGAACTTTCTAACGTGATTGTGCGTCACACTGTCACGGTTATTCATTGAGAAGATCTTGTATCGGAGTTGATAATCTCGCTCACCTTATAGGAAGCCGCTCGGCGAGACGACATCACTGATTGCAATTACCCCGCACAATTGCAATGACATGAAAGGTGACTAGACGGGGGTTTAACTAGGTTCTAATTAGGTTCTAACTAGGTTCCAATTAGGTTGCTACTAGGTTCCAACTAGGTCTCCAATAGGTCCCGACTACCTCGTAAATAGGTTCCCATCTCATACTAATTAGGTTTCCTTCTCAATTTACTTAGGTTTTGTATTGACCTTATTCGGAGAACTATTAAATTCATATCGGACCAATTGGCTGTCATGCCCGGACCAGCTTCATAGGCAGGCACTACTTAAACCCACTTGTTATGAGAAAATTGAAAGATGAGACAGGCCCCAGCGGTATTTTCGGCGAAAGCATAAGTATCAGGTGAATGGCCGGGTTATCATTACCAACGGCCCCAAAAAGAAAAGAGGTGAACCAACGGCAAAAGAGCTTGCCCATCGCGCACGGGTTAGTGAGGCGGCATCGTATGCAAAGAATGTCGGAATGAGGAGTCACGGGCGTTATATGCTACCCGCGTGAGAAAAAAGCATGAGTCACCCCAATCAGTAGCAATTCGCGACTTCCTAAATCCTCCAACGGTGGATGCGATCGAAGCCCCGAAATATCATGGAGTGATTGGTGATATTATACGCGTCCATGCCACCGACGACTTCCAGGTAATAAAAGTAACGATCACTATTACCGGTGCTGACGGTGTGGTCATTGAGGAGGGCGATGCTATAGATGGTAGGCCTGCGCGGATCAATCAATGGGAATACAAAGCTGTCGCTACAAACCCAACACTGAAAGGCACCAAGATCATGGCGGTTGCTTACGACCGACCGGGTAATAAGGGAATGGCGGAGATAGTGTTGTAATGTCTATACATACTAAAGGTCTGTTAGTTCTGCCTTTGTATAATTTGTGAAAACGTTTTGCAAGGCAAAGGGGTTTAACTATCTGATGACAGAAGATAATTCTTTAACACAACTAACAAGGTCGTCGGGAAAGAAGGAACAAGTGCTAACAGGCGCATCCGGAAATCATGATGATGTTTATTATGGCACGCGCTTGATTATATCTGCACCATTATGGAGAAGTCGTTTCAGAATCAGATTTGGGGAAAATTCTCTCCATATGGCCGCCCCATAGTTTCACCTACAAGCACGCGCCATAATAAGTACTCACAAAAAAGCCCCCGACACATCGGAGGCTTTTTCTTATGAGCAGTCTAAATTTAGAAGCTATATCTCAACCCCATTTGTCCCTGCCATCTTGACGCAAGCTGATCAACTGACCACAAGGCTTGTGGAGTGGAAAATGTGAAGACCTGTTTGCCAGTAGCCGGATCAACCTTGTTGGCAGGTGTCCATCCAACGTTGATAGATGAATTAAGTGTATTAGGAACGAAGTAAACCCTTCCCCAATCCTTGTTCAACAGGTTCGTGAAATTGATGACATCAAATGTAAGCTGAAGTGTATGTTTCTTGCTGCCAACGTTCAGATTGAAATCATGCATTAAGCGAAGATCCATTGTCGTGTTCCACGGTGTGCGACCTTCATTTCGTTCTGTATAGGTTCCTCTGCGGGTATTCAAATAACTATTCCCTGTAACGAACGCTTCAAACTGCTGTTCGATCTGAGAAGGCGTTCTTGTATCGGATGCATTAGTAGGTGCGAATGTGACTTCTCCCTGCTTTGGAACATACGCAAGGGAAATTTGCTGACCTGAACCTGTAACATCAGTACCATAGGTATAGGTAAATGGAGTACCTGACTGAGAAGAGAATACAATAGATGCACGGGACGTATGTTTGTCGTTCCATGTTTTAGCATAGCCAAGAGAAGAAACGATACGGTTACGAATGTCAAAATTAGAGTGAGCTAATACCGGATTGTTTGCTACCAAAGCCTGGTTCAACTGCCAGTTGGACTCCATTGAATTTCTGATACCGTTGGAGATGTCATATGATTGTCCGTAGGTGTAAGCAGCCATAATACTCAAACCAAAATTGTAGGTCTTTTGTACCTGGGCTGTCAATTGATAACGATATCCTTTGTCTGTATTGCTCAGCAAATAAGCATTTGAATAATTATTGTTAATTCTTCTGCCTGTACCTGTTTTAGATGTTGACGACACATAATAAGGTTGCTGATGATTAACATCCCATGGCTTGTATGTTACTGAGTCTTTCAGGTTGACCATTTGAAACATTACATCATTGATCGTTTTAGTATAAATAGCTTCAAGAGTTAATTTATATTTTCCTGGTAGCATTATATCTGTCGCTAGACTGCTTCTCCAAACTTTTGGCATTTTGAAATTGTTGGCGATCAAATCAACTTCTCTTCTTCCGTTAGGTTGGTTACCACCGGTAGGATCGGTAGCCCATTGCTGATATTTTGTTGGGTCCGTTGGGAAGTTTGCGTTGGTGACACTTCCCGCCTTTGGAGGATTCAAATCAAATGCACCAAACGTTACACCATTGTTGTAGTAAGCATAACCAAGCCATGCAAAAGGAATACGTCCCGTAAACGTGCCAGTTCCTCCACGGATGATCACGCTTCCATCACCTTTAAGATCGTAATTAAATCCGATGCGCGGCGAAACCATAGCCTGACCAAAAATTTTGCTAGTAGCCTGGTTGAGCGGCTGATAACCATAGGTTGTACCGTAATTAGGATCGTTAGGTGAATTTCCAACAGCATATGCTCCGCTGTTTGATGTTGTCGCCAATGCTGGTCCATTCGGTACCTGAGTCATGTCAACACGAATACCGGGTGATAATCTAAGGCGGTCTGATACTGACCACTCATCCTGAAGATAAGCGCTATACATGTTTACTTTAAACGATGCATTTGGCTGATCATAATTTGTGTTCTGTGAATTGTCACTCAAATTATAAAATGCACGCATACGCGCTGGATTCTGTGCATAGAAATCAGTCAGACTGTTGTATGCATATCTTCCATTCCAGGAGTTTACAAATCCATAATCGATATTATAAAACTCATTGTGTGTGCCAAGAGTAAACACATGATTCTTATGGTAGAAATTAAGATTTTCAGTTACTTCAATTGTCTTCTGCTTCATGTTGAAGATACCCGCTTCACGATCCGTTCCCAATAAAACCTGACCACCATTAACGTTGTTGATTTCGATCTGTGGGAAGATTCTTGATCCTGTTGGAGTTCTGTAATCATGAATGTTTGTATAACCTACAATCAGGTCATTTGAGAATTTGCTGCTGAAATTGCTTTTCAACTCAGCTACCGTTGTGCTCAAATCATTCTTCTGAATGAAGTCCTGGCTTGAAAATTTAAACAAGTTGGCAGCACGTTCAAGGTTACCAGCGTCGGAACCAATCGTGTTATTACGGATTGTTAACTTATGCTTATCGCTGATGTTATAATCAAGTCTTGCAAAAAACTTATTACTGTTTGCACTGATATTGTAATCACCATAAGAACCTGGGTCAAATCCACCCGCTGGATTGTAGCTGGTAACCGGAAGAGATTTCATTGTATTAACTATATTCTGTGCTGTTGTTGCGTCGATCAAACTTCCTGAGCTTCCAACTCCGTAAAATACAGGCTCCGTCCTTCTCGCGATTTCCATGTTTGTAAAAAGGAAAAGCTTGTCCTTTATAAGTGGCAGTCCAATTCTAAAGCCCGTTTGATAATCATGATAGCTGGAAGCGATCTTTGATCCATCGCCCGCGTTGTTAGGACCTGTGATTGCTGCATTTCTGCCAAATCCATAAACAGATCCTGTAACTTCATTCGTTCCGCTGCGGGTAACCGCGTTGATTGTACCGCCCGTGAAGTTTCCAAGTTTAACATCATACGGTGCGATCTGAACAGAAACTTCCTGGATTGCATCAAGACCGATTGGATTTGACCGTGTGCTGCTTCCGGGAGTATTTGAAGTTCCGCTCACACCTCCCAATGAAGGGCTGAAGCCAATCGCATCGTTGTTGATAGCTCCGTCAACTGAAATATTATTATATCTGAAATTCGTTCCTGCAAAGGAATTGTTAGAAGCCTGAGGTGTTAATCTAGTAAAATCAGAAATACTTCTTGCAAGGGTTGGAAGTTGCTGCAATTGATCCTTGCCTACACTCGTAGATGCGCCTGTTTTAATTTCCTGACTTATTCCAACAACAACAATATCATTGAGTGTGGTCGATTCCTCATCAAGAGTAACATCCAGCTTGGTGTTGTTTCCCAACGTCAAATAGATTCCGTCCTGTTCTTTTGTTTTGTATCCTATAAAAGAAATTGAAATCTTATAAGGTCCTCCGGGGTTCATGTTCGGAAGGTTATAGCGTCCATCAGCGTTCACGACGGTGATGTATTTTGATGCTGTGTTAACATTTACTGCAACAACAGATGCTCCGATCAGGCCTTCGCCTTTCGAATCCAGGACCTTTCCGCTAAGGGAAGAGGTTGTAATTTGAGCTTGTAATGCACTTGCTGTGACAATAAAAAGGGTGATAATGATCAGTAGATTTTTCTTCATAACGTCTCCTAAGATTTTGCACAAAGGTGACATGATGATATTACCCGGGAGGTACAGGATTATTATGAAATTGTTAAGGGAAACGCGAATGTTACCGGAGTGTTAACAAAAACACTCCAGACACCTGAAACCCGTAGCCAGAAAATCTGCTAAAAGGGGTCGCAAACCTATTTATTAATCGGGACCTTGTTAAGAATGGCCTTAATGATATCAATGGTTTTCACATTGTCAGCCTCGGCCTCATAGTTCAATATGATGCGATGGTTAAGAACGTCGCGGGCCACTTCTTTAATGTCTTCGGGCAATACGTAATCCCTTCCCTCGAGATAGGCAATCGCTTTTGAAGCAAGGTTAAGGTTAATGCTGGCCCGTGGTGATGCGCCGAACTGAATGTACTGAGCCTCGTGATCGAGTTTGTATTCTTTCGCCTTACGGGTAGCGGAAATCAATTCAATAATATACTTCTCAAGGGACTCCGAAATTTTTATTTTGTTGACTTCATTCCGGATGGCGAAGATGTCCTCTTTTGTAAGGACCTGATTTACCGAATAATCATATTGCAGATTCGATATCCTTCGCATGATTTCAAGCTCTTGTTCTTTCGTAGGATAATCAACAAAAACTTTCATCATGAAACGATCAACCTGTGCTTCCGGCAATGGATAGGTCCCTTCATTTTCTACCGGGTTCTGTGTCGCCAGCACAAGGAAAGGTTTGTCAAGAGTAAACGTCGTTTCACCAATGGTTACTGTCTTTTCCTGCATGGCTTCGAGCAATGCGCTTTGCACTTTCGCCGGAGAGCGGTTGATCTCATCCGCCAGAATGATATTGGCGAAAATCGGCCCTTTCTTTACTTCAAATTTTCCCTCTTTCTGATTATAAATCATGGTGCCTACCAGGTCGGATGGCAGAAGATCTGGTGTAAACTGAATGCGTTGAAAATCCAGGTGGAGCACTCTTGCTACCGTAGAAATGGTCAGGGTTTTGGCCAAGCCGGGGACGCCCTCCAGCAAAACGTGACCGTTTGTGAATAGGCCAACAAGCAGGCGGTTCACCATATATTCCTGCCCTACCACTACTTTAGCCACTTCGGTATACACCTGGCTTATTTTCCTGCGATGCTCTTGCTGCTGTTCGGTTGTAGTTTCCAATGCCATGCGGTTTTGCTCAAAAAAATTAACCGCAATAATAAGGATTTGAGTTTTAAAACTTCAATAAGATTTGCAAGGTTATTCGACCGGTAAAACACCGAGGGACTAAAATGCAATTATCTCGGTGCCCCGGGGATTCATTAAATAGGAATTCACCAGATTCTGAACGACCCGGTTGTCCTTGCTCACCTGGATGTAATTTTTTGCCGACTCAAAATCCGTGATAGCGATGTCCTCGCTGAAAAAACCAAAACCAAGATAATTTCCCTTTTCCACCAAAATGAGTGACCGCTCTTCGGACTTTCGTCCCCTGCCGATGATGGCAACGGTTTCACCCTCCCCGAAAAATGAATCAATCGATTGCTGCATCCGCTGATTGTAAACATCGGAAGGTTCGGCACCGGCACAGGCCCCCTTGCACGTACCCGACTGATGTGCATAGCATGGACCTTTGGCAGTTTGAAGTCCTGAAAGCTTGGGACATAATTCAGCTTCTTTAACTTTTTCCCATAAAAAGCTCCAGGCATCGCTCTTGGAACTGAACGTTATGAGTGGTTTTGAATTCTTTGTAACGACGTTTACCACAAATCTCAGATAACCGCGCTGGTCTTCATATTCAAAAATGCCCCACTCCTCCACCTTATATTTTTGTGCAAGATTATACTTTGGCCAAATCTTTCTGATCTCCTGAGATTCAAGAATCAAAGCGATCAATTCATTACCGGTAAGCTCATAGTGAATGCTGTGTATCTCGTTGCGGATGTTGGAGCGGTTCCACTCACGGGCGTCTCCACTGAAATGACCGGCTATTCTCTTCTTAATATTAATGGCCTTTCCAACATAAATAACGTTACCATGGGCATCATGAAAATAATATACACCCGCTTTCGCCGGAAGTTTATCAAATTCTTCTTTGGGTAAGTTTGGTGGAAGTGTCGTTTCCCCCGAACTCCGTTTTAATGCTTTGGCTATTATTCCTTCCGTGTCGCACCTGAGATACAGATCAAAAATTTTCGCAGTTGCTTCTGCATCACCACCAGCGCGGTGACGATCAGAGATTCTTATACCTAAGCTTTCTGCCAACCGCCCAAGGCTGTATGAATCCAATCCCGGAATTATTTTTCGTCCAAGACGAACTGTGCAAAGTTTTCTCGGACTCCACTGAATACCAGCATCGTCAAATTCTTTCTTTATAAAGCTGTAGTCAAAGTGCGCGTTGTGTGCAACGAATACTCGGTCTTTCAGCCAGCCATGTATTTCGGATGCGATTTCCTCGAAAGAGGGTGCCTGCATCACCATTTCATTTGTAATGCCGGTAAGTCCGGTAATAAAATCGGGTACCCGACGACCCGGATTGATAAGCGTCTGAAAGCGGTCTGTGATCTGCATTCCATCGTGATGGTAGATAGCAATCTCGGTCATGCGGTGATTATCCGCATATCCGCCTGTTGTTTCAATATCTACGATGGCATACATGTTTCGAAGTTAGTAACGCAAAGGCGGTAGAAAAAATCGGTATGGATGAAAATAAATGTGTTGCCCACAGATTCGCAATGCCCCTGGGTGGTAAACCATTATTGCTAACTTATAACCTGTAAACTTTGCCAGTAGAGAAAAGGAACAAGCGGTAAAGAGCTTACGCCACATTTGCTGACCTTGTTTCCTTTTCCCCCTCTTCAATCCGTACCTGCAGTTTTCCCGCATACGGCTTTCCTACTAGAATTCATAACAGACATTCACTGCCTGACCGGACGGGCAGGGAAACAATTAAATGCACTTTTACGAATGATAAAAATCCACAGATTGACAGCTTCGCTGTTCTGATATGTGAACCGCGATCAATCTGGAAAGCTCAATCATATTTTGCTCGGGTAAGCTCACCAACGCTTTTTAGCGACGTTTAGCAGCTTGCTGCATCTGTGGTTTTTACTCACGAGCAATAATGCACTCAATTGTATTAATCTGTGAAATCTGTGGCAAGAATGCCGCCGGATGGCACTTGCATTCAAGCCAAAACCATTGCTAGATAGAATTCCACAGGTCAAATGCCTGCAGATTTTCGTGGAACTCTCAGCACTCTGTGAGATCTGTGGGAAATGTATTCGTTGAATCTAAACCGAATTTTGTGCAACTTCATTTTAAATTTTAACTATGAATGTAATTGTCCGCTTTCTTCTCTCGGGAGTTGCTGTAATGCTCACCGCATACCTCTTGCCGGGTGTACATGTTCAGGACTATTGGGCCGCCCTCTTGGTGGCGATTCTTATATCACTTTCGAATGTAATTCTTAAACCGATTTTAGTTATTTTAACAATACCGATTACTGTTATCACACTCGGGCTTTTCTTACTGGTCATCAACGCCGTCATTATTTTGATAGTAGATTATTTCGTTGATACATTCGCTGTTGACGGATTTTGGTGGGCGCTGGCTTTTTCTCTTATTCTGTCGCTGTTCAATGGTATGTTTAGTGACTTGACGAAGGAAAGACAGTAGGCAATTGGCAAAAGGCAGTAGGCAAAGATGGTTCATGGGTTAATTGCTATTTCCTTCGAATGAAATAATAGGGTGACCTGACGAAGGAACCAAAGTAGGCAGTAGGCAAAATGCAGTAGGCAAAGTGTGGGGCAAGGGCTTGAATATTATTCCTTCGGAGTAAAGTCATTGAACACAGATAAACATTGAAGCAGACTTTATTATCGCTTTATACCAAAACAATAAAAGTTAATTATTAAACAATCTTTTAAACAATCTTTGCCTACTGCCCTCTTGCCTACTGCCAACTTCTCTAAAAAGCCACTCATCCTATCCACACTTCCCCGGACATCCATTTTCCATAACTTCACTCTCATATAACTCTTCCCATGAAAAAAATCATTTTCCTGCTATTTGTTGGTTTCGCCACCCAGGCCCAGCAACTGGCACCTCTTACCGTAGAAAAAATTATGCGCGATCCCAAGTGGATTGGCGTTGCTCCAACCAATGTGTTCTGGGGTGAGGATAGCAAGCAACTTTACTTCAACTGGAATCCTGAGAAAAATGCTGGTGATTCATTATATACTATTTCTCTTATCAGTCGCGTTCCACAAAAGGTTAGTCCGGCTGTCAGAAGAGTCCTTCCATCTCAGAATGGAAACTATAATCGCACCAGCACTAAAAAAGTGTATGAAAAAAACGGAGATGTTTTTCTCCTTGACATCATTACCGGTAAGATCACGCAGATAACTTTCACCAACGAACGCGAATTCAATCCAGCGTTCTCGTTGAATGAAACAAAAATACTGTTCACCGCAGCTTCGAACTTGTATAGCTGGGAAATCGGCACGGGTACCTTTACACAACTTACCGATTTCCGAAAGGGCACCAAAAAGGCTGACGCAAAACTGACAGAGCAAGATAAGTGGTTGAAGGCTGATCAGCTTGCTTACTTTCAGATATTAAGGGAACGCAACGCCAATAGAAAAGCAAGTGAAAAAATTCAAAAGGCGGATCGTCCCGATCGTCCAAAAGAGATTTATATAGAAGAAAAAAATGTTGACCAGATTCAACTAAGCCCAGATGGAAAAACTGTTACGTTTCGTTTAACAAAAACGTCGGGGGCCAAGACCACCATTGTTCCAAGCTATGTTACAGAATCCGGATTTACGGAAGATATTTCGTCACGCACAAAAGTGGGAGCGCCTCAAAATGTTTCCGAGTTATGGGTGTATTCAATTGCCAAAGACACTGTGCTGGCAGTTAAAACCAATGACATTCCGGGAATTAATGATCCCACGGATTTCAGTAAAGACTATAAAGTCAAACCGGTTAAAGAGCCGGCAAAAGATGATAAGGCAAAAGACAAAAAGCCAGAGTCAAGACCAGTAACACTTATCGGTCCATTCTGGAGCGACGATGGAAAAAATAATATAGTTATCGCGCGTGCCCAGGATAACAAGGACCGCTGGTTGCTTTCGCTTGACGTCGCTACTCAGAAATTAAAAGCGATTGACCGCTTACGTGATGAAGCATGGATCACCGGTTTTGGTTTTGGTGGGAGTGCCTTTGGCTGGATCAGCAGCAACCAGATCTGGTTCCAGTCGGAAGAGTCAGGTTATGCGCATCTGTATACTTACGATTTTACATCGGATAAAAAACAAGCCCTGACATCTGGCAAGTACGAAGTGCAGACGATCGACCTTTCCAAAGACAAAAAGTTTTTTTACCTCACTACAAACGAAATTCATCCTGGTGAAAAACAATTTTATAAGCTCCCTGTAACCGGTGGTAAGGCTGAGAAATTAACCACCCTTACTGGCGCAAATGAAGTTACTGTTTCTCCCGATGGGAAGTGGCTGGCCATTCGCTATTCGTACAGTAATAAGCCATGGGAACTTTACTTACAGGAAAATAAAACCGGAGCAAAGCCACAACAGATAACAAATTCTTTGACTGAGGAATTTAAATCATATGCCTGGAAGGATCCCGAAGTAACAACATTTAAAGCACGCGATGGTGCTGAAGTTTATACACGCGTATTCAAACCGGCTAACCCGAATGGTGCTGCGGTAGTTTTTGTACACGGTGCAGGTTATCTTCAGAATGCACATAAATGGTGGAGCAATTACTTCCGTGAATACATGTTTCATAATCTATTGGCCGACCGGGGCTATACTGTTCTTGATATGGATTACCGTGCGAGTGCTGGATACGGCCGTGACTGGCGTACTGGCATTTACCGCTTCATGGGAGGAAAAGATCTGACTGACAATGTTGATGGAGCAAAATGGTTAGTTGAAAAATACAATGTCGATCCGAAGCGCATTGGTATCTATGGTGGATCTTACGGTGGATTCATTACCCTTATGGGAATGTTTACGACGCCAGATGTATTCGCCGCAGGTGCTGCACTTCGCCCCGTAACAGATTGGGCGCACTATAATCACGGCTATACAGCCAGCATTCTCAATGAACCGTTTACCGACAGCATTGCTTATGCAAAAAGTTCACCGTTGTATTATGCATCCGGTTTGAAAGGACATCTTCTCATTTGTCATGGAATGGTCGATGTGAATGTCCATTTTGAAGATGCAGTTCGTTTAACGCAACGTCTCATTGAACTTGGAAAAAATAATTGGGAGCTTGCCGTTTACCCTGTAGAAGACCATGGCTTTGTCGAGCCAAGTAGTTGGACAGATGAGTATAAGAGGATACTTAAATTGTTTGAGGAGAATCTGAAATAATTAATCAATTTGAAGATTTGAAAATTTGAAAATGTTCCTGTTCATAATTAGATCAGGTACCGAATTACAATACGGTTAGCAACTCCTGTTCAACAGCTCCGCTCAGCATTTTCAAATCTTCAAATTACGCGATCGCATAAAATGGAGTGCTTTTTAAAGAAATCCATATCTTTAATAAAAACACCCAGTGGGTATCGACGAAATCCATCTCAACTTCAATCAAAATAATCTCTGGGTGCTGAACCTGTGTCTTGCCTTCATCATGTTTGGTGTGGCGCTTGATTTGAAAGTTGAGGACTTTAAACGGATAGCATTATCACCAAAGGCTTCTTTTATAGGACTTGCGTCACAGTTTATACTACTTCCTTTTGTTACTTATCTTCTCGTACTGATCATTCAACCCCAACCAAGCATTGCACTTGGTATGATGCTGGTAGCGGCGTGTCCGGGTGGGAATATTTCCAATTTCCTTACGCATCTTTCCAAAGGTAATACGGCGTTATCTGTTACACTCACTGCCATTGGCACCGTACTCGCCATTGTAATGACTCCATTCAACCTGGGATTATGGGCAAGCATGTATGAACCTACTTCCAGACTTTTAAAAGAAGTGCAACTTGACCCTATTGATCTTTTCCAATCGATTTTATTACTAGCCGGATTGCCATTGACTATCGGAATGATCTTCACCCATTACTATCCCGATATTGCCGCAAAAGTTTCAAAAGCTATTAAGCCTTTGTCGATAATAATTTTTGTGGGCTTTATCATTATTGCTTTTGCAAATAATGTTGATCATTTCATTTCGCACATACACATGGTTGTGATAATTGTCTTTATTCACAACGCCGCCGCACTCCTGACAGGTTATTTATCAGCAAAGAGTTTTGGGCTCTCATTGGCCGATCAAAAATCTATTACTATCGAGACCGGCATTCAGAATTCGGGTCTGGGATTATTCCTGATTTTCAGTTTCTTTAATGGCCTTGGCGGAATGGCTTTTGTGGCGGCATGGTGGGGAATATGGCATATCATATCCGGTTTAATCATCGCGACTTATTGGTCTGGCAAAGTCACTAGTTCTCAACCCGCCTGACCTTGCAGCGGTTATGGTATTATTTTCTTTGCGTTTATGTTCGTTGTGGATTGCGATTCTATTTTAAAAGAATCATCATTCATGGAAGAGAAAATATTCCATCAGGACCTGTAATTTTTGCCGCCAATCACCAAAACGCTTTCATGGACGCGTTGCTGATTGTTTGTTTTAATTCTCACTTCACACATTTTCTCACGCGCGCCGACATTTTTAAAAAACCTTTTACCCGATGGATACTCACCACGCTCAACATGGTTCCCATTTACCGCATTCGTGACGGCTGGCAGTCATTATCAGAGAACCTGAAAACATTTGAAGCCTGTTACCAAATCTTTACAAAAAATGAGGCAGTAGTTATTTTCCCTGAAGGAAACCATGGTGGTCAGAGGAGACTTCGCCCACTCAGCAAAGGCTTTGCCCGAATTGCTTTTGAAGCATTGCAAAAAAATCCCGAATTGAAAATCTCTATTGTCCCGGTGGGTTTGAATTATTCCGATCACAAAGCGTTCCGCGGAAGCGTGAGTATTTATTTTGGGAAGCCCATATTGGCTAACGATTATTTTAAAGAAAATCTTCCATCCGGAGCAGGACAATTACGTGATGATTTAAGTTTTCAACTGAAGCAATTGATAACTCATGTAGAAAATGCCGATGAATACAATTCTATTATTCAGAAGCTGGAGAATTCTACTCCGGATTTCCTTGACCCTGTCAAGACCAATTTAGCGATTTCAAAAATTGAGAATGGAGAAGAGCTACCAACTGGTTCTCCGTTAATTAAAAAAAATTACAGCCCGGGCCTACTTCACTATCTGGCGTTACTAATAAATTTTATTCCACTCATGCTATGGAAAAAAATTAACAATGAAATTAAAGACCCGGTCTTTACTACTTCTTTGAAATTTGGTGTGGGAATTTTCGTTTTTCCCTTTTTTTATTTGTTGATCAGCCAGATCGTTTATTCAATTTGGGGGGCGGTGGCAGCTTTCGGATGGGTGGTGATCTCGTTTCCTTCCATGCTATTCTACCGCAAATAATACGCCGCCTGAATAAATTTTTAATTAATGGGATCAAAAGAGTGGCTACCTTTCCGACGAATACATTTCCCACGGATTAACACAGATAAAAATACACACGGAGTTTTTGTTACTGTCTTATTGAGTTCGGCGAAAATTGGCATATATTTTATCTGTGTCATCCGTGGGAAATGCATTCATTTCAACCCTTAATCATAACCTACCTTACACCACATGAAAAATCTCTTATTAAAACTTGGCGTTCTATCAATGGCCCTGGGTCTCTTTACGGCCTGCCAGAAGAAAGAAACGGAGAGCGAAACATTTGCCCGTATAAACAAGGAAGTGCTTCAGAATTCCAAAGCATACTCAACGCTTAAAGAAGCCACCTCTACGATCGGTCACCGCCTTACCGGATCCGACAATGGTCATAAGGCTGAAGAGTATACCTATAATAAATTCAAAGAATATGGTTTTGACGATGTGAAATTCCAGGAGTTCGAAGTGGAAGCCTGGGCACGGGGAAGTATCGCCGTTACAATTGATGGAGATTCTGTTTCTGCTGTTACGCTTGGACATTCTCCTATCTATTCAGACGTTACCGGTGAAGTGGTTGACATGGGCAACGGATTGGAAATGGATTATGAAGGCCGACAAGATGCAGTAAAGGGCAAGATCGCATTCATTTACATCGGCATATTGGATGGAAGCAAAGAAGGTATTCACAATCTTCACCGCAGTGAGAAAACCGCCATCGCCATTAATCACGGAGCAAAGGGTGTTATTATTTTCAATCAGGTTGATAAAGGCGTATTGCTTACAGGCACAGCATCGGTTACAGGAGAATTAATTGCAATTCCCGCAGTATGTATCAGCAAAGAAAGTGGAACAGCGTTGAAAGCAAAATTAAAATCCAAAAAGATACAAGCGCACATTGTGATGACAAATCACAGTGACATGATCAAAGCGAGAAACGTGATTGCTGCGCTGAAAGGATCTGAGCTTCCCAACGAACGCATTGTTATTGGCGGGCATCTCGATTCATGGGATCTTGCAACGGGGGCCATCGATAACGGCATAGGATCATTTTCAATTCTTGATATGGCACGTGCTTTCAAGGCAAATAAACTTGCGCCTAAGAGAACGATAGAGTTCGTGATGTTCATGGGAGAAGAACAGGGTTTGCTTGGATCAAGATATATGGTTGACCAGGCCGTGAAAAACGGATCAATAGAGAATATAAAATATATGATGAACTGCGATATGAGCGGCAATCCTATCGGCATCAACGCTGGTGGCAAACTGACGGACACTACATTTTATAAAACGCTTGGAGCTGAGATTCAAAAGATCGATACGTTATTTAAAAATAAATTTTCAAAGGGATCAGGATTGCATAGCGATCACCAGCCGTTTATGCTGGAGGGAGTTCCGGTTGTTTCTATGATCAGCAACCTCGACCGCTCGATCTATGGATGTTATCATTCAGACTGCGATGATTTTAACCTTGTAAATGAAGAGCATTTAAAGACAACAGCCCGTTTTGGCACAATGATTTTGTACGGACTGGCAAATGCTGATAACCTTCCGGCTAAGAAGATGGATAGTGAAACCACGAAACAGTTTATGATAGACAATAATCTGAAAGAGCCATTGATTCTTGCCGGAGATTGGAAATGGGAGAAGTAGTTGTGAATTATAAGTTATGAATTATGAAAGTGGCGGAGTCTCATAATTCATAACTATTTCTAGACATTACAAATCATAGGTGGAGTAAATCCTTCCGGATCAAAAAAGAAAATCCTTCAAACTTAAATTCAAGTACATCTTTTGCAAAAGGACTTTTAGCGCCCTCCAACAGCTTTCCTTCTTTCTTACCTGCACGAACAAGTGCAAGTCCCTCCCTTACCTCTACCAGTCGTGTGGGAGAAATTAATGGAAGATTATGAGCTGGCAGTAGATATTTCAGATCAGGAACGAGTAAAGCAAGGCGCGTGATTGTTTTTTCATATGCATCAAGGTCCGTTCCCGGAAAAAACAGCCAAAGCGGACCCTCATAATAGGTGTCACCTGTCCATAACAAACCATTAGCTCGATCAAGCAGTGCAACGCAATCAGGGGTGTGTCCGGGAATAATAAAAACTTCAAGTTGTCTCCCTCCCAGATCTAAAATAGATCCATCATGAATATAATCAGTCAATTTATAAGGACGGATATGATAATTCGCTGTATCAACCGTCGGTA
This sequence comes from Cyclobacteriaceae bacterium, assembly GCA_025363495.1. GTDB lineage: Bacteria > Bacteroidota > Bacteroidia > Cytophagales > Cyclobacteriaceae > ELB16-189. The sequence continues at coordinate 28,790 of JANYDR010000127.1, forward strand.
AGGTTTCCGGACAAAGCGATGCTACCGTTACCTCCTGTTTGATTGCCTCATGCGACCAGCCTTGAGAACTCTTTTTCGTATAAGCAGTATCCACTCCAAGAATTGAATCAAAGTCAGCATTACCACCAATATGATCGTAATGAGTATGAGAATTGATAACCGTGATTGGCAAAGAAGTTAATTCTTTTACAACCAACTGTATGGAGTCCAGTCCCATCCCGGTATCAAAAAGCAGTGCTTTCTCTGATCCAATAATTAAATACGAGATTACCTGCTGCCAATTATACGGTTCATAAATAGCATAAACATTGTCCGTAACGGGATAAACTTTAAACCATGGATGTTTGGTCCCAATCTCCTTATATTTTTCATAGCCTTTCCGGAAAGGATGATCACACCATTTTTCATTTTCCGCTGACTTGGGGGAACAGGAAATAAAAATGATTGCAAAAAATGAGAAGATAAAGGGCGTTGCATTTCTGAGATTCTTCAAGGTTGATCAGGTTTAGGGTAAACCAATTTATGAAAAACTTGTGAAAGAAGAATGGATGGGTGTTGGTGAAAACACCAACACAGCCGAACACCAACACAGCTGAGCGGTTTACTTTCTATACTTATCAACCACAGAGCGCGGTATAATCTGACTTAAAAGAAATTTACTGCACGAATCGGTGAAAAAAATCACCTCTGTCTTTTGCCACGTAGCGCAAGCACCAAGACCATCTACTTCATAATTGCACAAAGAGACCGACTCACCGCTCGGACTCTTGTGCTTGATCTGATAATATTTTGAATTATCGCACTCCCCGCAACGGCTAAAAATTATAAGACAGAAAATGATTAAGTATTTCATCGTTCAAAAGTACCTGTTCATACCCTCAGACAGTCGGCTGGTAAATGGTACTTAACGGCAAAAGCGTTAAGTGGCAATTGAGAACGCCGAGTTAACATGAACAGACATTAATTGTATTAAAAAATTGTGCCAGGACAAAAACGGATCACTACGCGATATGCGTAGCGGCACAGGCCTCATGAAAAATTGTGCTAATGTTTAGCGATTGCCAAGCCGGTTTAATGCCAAAACAAATTGCCTCTTAATGTTCGACTGATTTTGATGCCTTTGCTGCTTGATGACCCATCGGCCATTTACTATCGTTCCAAGGTTACTGCTTGAATCACCGGTGTAAACAATTGAAGAAAGAATATTTTTTTTCGAGGCGGTTGCGAATAAAGGAGCCGCGGCATCGACAATCACCGCGTCAAGTGGGCGACCTAATTCAAAATGATCTTTTCTATCCCTCATACCCATCGCTTTCCGCCCTGAAACGATCTCTTCATTGATCATATACTTCGCTGCATCTCCATCGAATGTATTTCTCTGGTTCGTGACCAGCCGCTGGCGATAATCAATCATTCTGAATTCTTCCAGTGGATTCAATCCAATGTGACTGTCTGTACCAACAGACCAACGCCCACCTAGTCTGCAATATTCCTTCATTCTAAAAATACCATCCCCGAGATTTCCTTCCGTCGATGGACATAAGACCACGTTTGCTTTCGATACCGCAAGTTCTTTTAGCTCCTGGTCGTTTAAATGAGTTGAATGAATAAGATGAAATCGCTCGTTCACAGGTAAATTTTCCAGCAGCCATTGCATCGGCCTTCTACCGCTGTACGCTAAACAATCTTCGATCTCCTTTTTTTGTTCAGCGACATGAATATGAAATGGCAATTCTTTTGAGGCTTGATTGAATGTTGTTACGATGTCTTTTAAATCTACTGCGCGCAATGAATGTACGCTTACGCCAAGTTGCGCGTCATTATAGTTCTTTATTACTCCTTTGGATGATTCCAAAAGTTTAAAATAATCGTCAATAGTTTTCGAAATAAATCTTTTCTGACGTGGTTGCGGGTCAAGACCAAAGCCACCTTTCTGGTAGAAGACTGGTACAAGTGTAATTTTTATGCCTGACGTTTTTGCAGCAGCCACCATTCTTTCTCCCATTTCAGCCAGATGGGCATAGGGTCTTCCATCCTTATCATGATGCAGGTAATGAAACTCCGCTACGTGAGTATATCCATGACGCAGCATTTCTGTATAAAGCATCGTGGCGATAGCTTCCGCATCCTCAGTACTCACCAGCAGTGCGCACTTATACATTTCCTCACGCCATGTCCAGAAATCATCTTCTATATTTGATCCGTGATTTTCAGCAAGTCCCGCCATCGCATATTGGAAAGCATGCGAGTGGGCATTTTGAAATCCAGGAAGAGCGTAGCCACCAACTGCTTCAATCGCAGAACCATCAGGATGGGGTTTGTCAGATAGGTATTGAATACAACCTTTCTTATTGACACTCACGTACGCCGGTGAAAGCCAATCATCCTGCTGAAGAAGAGCATCAAAACGAAAATGCTTTAGTTGCTCATGCTCGATCATAGTTGCTCAATAAGATTTTCAAAAACACTGCGAAGTACCTTTCTCATTTTTGTGCTCCTCTCCTTATCGTATTGCTTCTCAGCGTCATTCATGTAATTCACCTTTGTCATCTCCAGTTGCAGAGCATGTTGATTTTCATTGGGCTGGCCAAAATGACGCGTGATATATCCACCCTTGAAGGGATGATTATGATTTACCGAATAACTCCCTTGCTTTAAAGCATTAAATGTTGTCTCGATCAATTTCGCCGAAGCTGAAGTGCCATCAGCATCACCCAGGATGAGATCAGGAAATTTCTCCTTTTGAATTGTTGGAACAACTTGTCGGATAGAATGACAGTCCCATAACAAGACCTTACCAAATTTATTTTTTAACTCCGCCAGCATTGATTCAATTTTGGCATGATAGGGATCATAATAAAGTTTTACTCTCCGACGAATTTCTTCCGGATCAATTTCTTTTCGATCATCCAGGTAAAGTGATTCTCCGACAAATGTTGTCGTTGGGCAAAGAGCCGTGATGATTCGACCATCCGTATAGAGTGGTTTACTTTGCGGATCTCGGTTGAGATCAATTACCCATCGGCTGTAATGAGCTGCAATCATTGTGATACCCATCTCTGAAACAAAATCGTAGAGAGTATCAACAAACCAATCTGTGTCGTCAGGTGAAAGAGCCAGTACTGGCTTGTATTGCTCAATTAGTTCTTCCGGAAATGCAGTACCGCAATGAGGAACACTTAATAAAATAGGGACTTCAGAATTTTTGGCTGGGATGATCCTAAAAGGTTGATTCATTATTGTTACTTAATCCTGAAATAAAGTCTTTAATGCTTGCCCCCTTCAGTCTCACATTTCCTCAATTGCTCTTTAAGAGAAGTCAATTCATTTTTCACTTTTGTAATTTCAATATCCTTTATCTCCCTATATTTTGCAGCTTCGATTCTCTGCCTTTCAGCCTCAATGCTTTGCGTGAAACTATAAATCATGAATATAACTGTGATGACTGCAGCAGCACCAAGAATGATTGAAGTTCTTCTCGCTTGCTTTAACGCTATTGCGTGCGGAATGTCCTTTTCCAAGCTCATTTTTTCCTACTTGATTTTTTACTCTCTTCAAGTGCCCTTCTTGCTTTTATTGCGGTCGTTTCCTGTTGTAACTC
>JANYDR010000142.1 GCA_025363495.1 Cyclobacteriaceae bacterium
TGACAAGCTTCACGCTGAACTTGGCAAAGCCATGCTAAGCATCAATGCCGTAAAAGGATTTGAGTACGGTAGCGGATTTGAAGGAATCAAGCTTCGGGGCTCTCAGCACAACGACGAATTTGTAAATGATGGAGGAAAAATCCGGACAAAAACCAATCACTCCGGTGGAATTCAGGGGGGCATCAGTAATGGTGAGGACATTTATTTCAATGTGGCTTTCAAACCAGTGGCTACTATCATGCAAGACCAGCAAAGTGTAGATAAAGAAGGTAACGAAGTTGTGGTGTCCGGGAAAGGTCGTCATGATCCGTGTGTCGTTCCACGTGCAGTACCGATCGTTGAAGCCATGGCTGCACTGGTGATGGCGGACTTTTTATTGAGGAGCAAGATTTCGAAGATTTAGTGGAATTAATGAATAAGTCCAACTTCAAACTTGCATTAATATCAGGATTGGTCGTAACAAGCTATGTGACGTTTACGCTGGTAGCGGTCAATATAGGTTTCAAAAATGATTTTATTTTTCGCTGGCTTCAGAGTTGGTTAATAGCTTACATCATTGTAGTTCCCTCACTACTTTTTGTCGCTCCCTTTATAAAAAAGAAATTAAAGTTGTAATACCTCAGTCCTGACCGGACTATAAATACCTTCGCTATTCCGCGCCGTGAGGCATTCCGATACATCTTTTTTCAGTTATATTGCGAATAGAGTTTAATCAACCTCATGGAATTATCTGCCGCTCCCACCAAAAAAAGCAAGCTCACCTTATACATTGTTATTGCCCTTGTGCTGGGGATCGTGCTGGGATTTATTCTGAACAAGAGCTACGTGGTCGAAGAAAATAAAAAGATAACAGAGCTGGACATTGCCATCGAGCAATCAAAAGCAGAGATCCATCAAACTACTGATAGTGTCTCACTAATCCAGTTTCAGGCAAAAAAGAAGGCACTCGGAAAAGAACGCAATGCCGCGCTGGCGGCACGTGAAGAAAAGACATCACCATTTTCATTGTTAGCGGATATCTTCCTTCGACTCATCAAGATGATCGTTGCGCCATTGGTATTCACCACTCTTGTAGTTGGTGTTGCCAAACTCGGTGACATTAAGGCCGTAGGGCGGATCGGTGGCAAAACATTGCTTTGGTTTGTTGGGGCATCATTATTAAGTCTTTTACTGGGAATGATGCTGGTGAATTTCTTTGAGCCTGGTATTGCAATGAAGCTCCCACTCCCTGACCTGACCGATGAAACCGGAATAGTCAAGACTTCACTTTCACTCAAAGAATTTTTATATCATGTATTCCCTGCGAGCGTAATTGAATCGATGGCGAAGAACGAGATTCTGCAGATCGTTGTCTTCTCCCTTTTCTTTGGAGTAGCTACGGCTGCGATTGGTGAACAAGGGAAAATTGTGATTAAAGCATTGGATGCAGTTGCCCATGTCATTCTAAAAGTAACAGGATACGTAATGAATTTTGCTCCGCTTGCTGTGTTCGGCGCAATGACTGCCATCATAGCAAAACAAGGACTGATTATTCTAAAGACGTATTCAATATTTATTGGTGAATTCTACTTTGGATTATTAACGCTCTGGGTAATACTTGCCTTTGCGGGATATCTGGTTATCGGCAAGCGGATCATCCAGATGATCAAATTAATTAAAGAACCGATCCTGTTAGCATTCAGCACGAGCAGCAGTGAAGCAGCTTTTCCAAAAACCATGGAAGAACTTCAGAAATTTGGTTGTAAGGATAAGATCGTGAGTTTTGTATTGCCCCTTGGATACTCTTTCAATCTCGATGGCTCAATGATGTACATGACTTTTGCTTCCTTATTCATCGCGCAATCTTATGGCATGCACCTTCCGTTGGCTACTCAATTAAGTATGCTATTGGTCTTGATGCTTACCAGCAAAGGAATAGCAGGTGTACCAAGAGCATCGCTGGTTGTAATTGCGGGCACGCTGGCCACCTTTAATATCCCCGAAGCAGGTCTTGCCTTGCTCCTGGGAATTGACCCCTTACTGGATATGGGACGCAGCGCTACCAATGTTGTGGGTAATAGTGTTGCAACGGTAGTGGTAAGCAAATGGGAAAATTCCCTGGATGCCCCGGTAAGCGCATCCTGAACTCATTAATTGAAATAGGGTCGGCAGTGAACCATAAATCATTAAATTTGTTGGTTATTAAAATCCACAATCATGTTACAAGCTGCACCCAAAGCCGTTTCTGTTTATCTCGAATCCAATCCTAACCCGAATTCCTTGAAATTCGTGGTGAGTGAAATGTTGGTTCCGGAAGGGATGAGTTTTGATTTTCCTACACAGGAAAGTGCTGCCCATGCCCCACTCGCTCAGGAGCTGTTTATGTATTCCTTTGTTGATCGTGTTTTTTACATGAGCAATTTCGTTACGGTGACCAAAAAGGAAGATGTCGAATGGATCGAAATTCAATCCACGCTTCGCGATCATATTCAAAAGTTTCTCGAGTCAGGGAAATTGATCCTTGATGAAAAGTCTCCAGAGGCTGCTCCTGTTGAAGAAGAAACTGAGACAATTAAAAAAATCAAGACAATTTTGGATGATTATATCCGGCCAGCTGTTGAACAAGACGGTGGTGCTATTACCTATCATTCTTTTCAGGAAGGCGTTGTTAAGGTAACACTTCAGGGTTCCTGCAGTGGATGTCCTTCTTCTACGGTAACACTCAAGGCCGGCATAGAAAATCTTTTCAAAAACATGATGCCGGATGAAGTGAAGAGTGTAGAGGCACTTGCTTAAATAATTTCATTCGTTACCTGTATACTCAATGACGTTATCTGAATCACTAAGGTAGCGATCATGCATTTTCATTAGAAAGTATTCAGATTCATTCCGAGCTTCTTTCAAATAGACCCACTTCAAATCAATATAATTGCCACCATTATTACCCTGATTACGGTAAGTTCAGTTTTATGGATGAGTCAACAGAACGCGCGCTGGATTCAACGAGTGCTCCAATGGTTCCCCGCCATTTTATTTGTTTATTTGATCCCTTCGCTGATCACACACGCTGCGTCGCTGGATTTATCCAAGGTATATCTCCATAGTCTTTCAAGAAACTGGATAATTCCATTAACCATTATTACGGTCATGAGTGCTTTATCGCTCGCCCAGCTTAAACATGTTGGTGCCAAACCCATCGCCCTTTTTGTAATTGGCTCTCTAGTCATTGCAACGCTACCTGTCTTGCTTGTCATGATTGCGTCAAAACTGTCTCTCAATGCCCGTACACTTTTTATCGAACAGCAATATTGGAGAGGACTGGTTCCTATCGTGGGGAGTTGGATTGGTGGGAGCACCAGTCAGTTAGTCTTACGGGAACTTGCTGCATGCCCTGAACCATTGTTTCTTTCTGTTATTGTGCTGGACAACCTGTTAGTAAATGTATGGACCATCCTCATGTTCCAGGCTATCAAAAGAAGTGATTCATTCAATTCATTCCTGCAGATTCGAACAGCTATGCCGGAGCCGATGCCCCAATCTTCAATACCGGCAAACAGATCTATCACATCGTCATTAATTACCCGCGCAACAATCCTCATCACTACGTTTCTGGTTAATTGGATCACGGAAGATTTTCTGGCCAGGATCATCGTTCTTTCAGTGATCGGGCTGCTGCTCGGAAATTTTGTGCCGTCATGGAATCATGCCTTAGTCCTTAAAGTCGGTGGTATTCTTATCTTAGTGATTATGGCTATCCTAGGCCTCCGACTGAATTTTGCTGGATTATCAATTCCCTTTGCATTTGTTGCCGTATGCCTCGTATGGATAATTGCCCATTATATCATAATGATACTAATCGCAAAACTTCTT
>JANYDR010000151.1 GCA_025363495.1 Cyclobacteriaceae bacterium
GTCTCGCGGCGCTCTCAGAATTGGGGGTTATTTATATTTATACTCATGACTCAGTGGGTGTTGGGGAGGATGGTCCAACCCATCAACCCGTGGAAACTATATCAGCACTTCGGTTAATTCCAAACATGGATGTCATCCGTCCTGCGGATCCAGAGGAAACTGCGGGAGCTTTTGCCGCAGCAATGGAACGAGTGAAAGGACCAACCTTATTAGCACTAACTCGTCAGGCTGTACCAATGCTTAATGATTGTCCGGCCGCTGATCGTCGTGCAGGTGTTGTTAAAGGTGGATATATTCTGATTAAGGAAACATCTGCCCTCACTCATATACTACTTGCTAGCGGCAGTGAAGTTCAGTGGGCTGTTGCCGCGTCGAAGACATTAGGACCGGGAGTTCGAGCTGTGTCAATGCCTTCATTCCTTCGCTTCGACCAACAATCTGCGGAGTATCGCGAAAGCGTTCTTCCATCATCATGCCGCAAGCGAGTTGCTATTGAGGCGGGTGTAACAGGACTTTGGTATAAGTATGTTGGCCTTGATGGCAAAGTTATTGGCATCGATCGTTTCGGAATGAGTGCTCCCGGTGACGTTGTGATGAAACTACTTGGAATCACTGCAGAGTCAGTGGTAAATGCCGCCAAATCGATTTAAAAGCCGAATGCATTTCCCACAGATTTAATCCCCGATTTTCGCGGAATTCCAGCCGCCAAACTCTGCGAACATTCGATCGGTGGAATCTGTGGGAAATGCATTCAGTTTTTTTAATCACAAACCTAACTTGCGGATCTTTTCCTAATTCAAATTTCTATATTCAACAGGCGTATGACCTACCTGTCGTTTGAACAGCCTTGTGAAATGTTGTGGGTATTTAAACCCTAATCCGTAAGCTAATTCACTAATGGATTTGTTTGTATCGAAAATTCTTTCCTTGGCGACCTCTATTACTTTTGATTGTATGTACTCTGATGCAGGTCGACCTGTTTCCTTTTTAATTAGATCACCAAAATAGTTTGCTGATAAATTTAACTCGCCCGCACACCATGCCACTGATGGCAAACCTTCCGTCCGAGGATTAGCGGATTCAAAGTAATTATTGAGCAAAGCTTCAAACTTTTCCAAAATACCTTTATGCGCATTATCACGCGTGATGAATTGGCGATCATAAAACAGGGTACAATAATTCAGAAATAATTCGATATTAGATGAAATCAGTGTCTTACTATGCTTGTCAATAGCGTGTTCTAATTCATACTGAATCTTTGCAAACAATCAAGCACCAATAGCCTCTCTTTGTCGGAAAGATGGAGCGCTTCGTTGACATCATAAGAAAAAAAAGAGTAATCATGGATATGCCTCCCTAATGAAGTGCCTTTTATAAGTTCAGGATGAAACAATAACGCCCACCGTTTAGGCTCGAAGGTTTTGACGTTTGGCTGTACGCCCATTACCTGTCCCGGTGCAATAAAAACAAGTGTCCCTTCCTGATAATCATAGTGACTTCTTCCATACTTCAGCTCACCACACTTCAGTTCTTTTAAATAGACAGCATAGATTCCGAAGTTAAATGTCTTCGCTGGCATCGGCTCTGCCTTGGACAAATCCAGAACAGTTACCAATGGATGAAGCGTCTCCACTCCACGCATATTATTGTACGCAGTGACACTGTCGATTTTTACTATCTCGTCCATAAGACCTTTGTTTACTGAGACAAATTTAGTGATTTCGGCATGGCCGCATCATATCAGAAGTAAGATCAGTAATCGTGGTAGGCAAATCAGTAATCTGTATAAGTCTGCCCACTGTCTGCTTGCGATTTTTGTACCCGGCAAATGAGCAGCGTTTAATCAATATCATCCGTGGGCGATAAAAAAATAAATATGAAAAAGAGAAAATTAGGAAAAAGTGGTCTGGAAGTGTCAGCCCTTGGACTCGGCTGCATGGGACTAAGCTTTGGCTATGGACCAGAAACAAATAAAGAAGATGCAATCAAATTAATTCGAAGAGCATTCGAACTTGGTGTAACATTCTTCGATAGTGCCGAAGCGTATGGACCTTATAAGAACGAGGAACTGCTGGGCGAGGCGCTCGCCCCTATCCGTGATCAGGTCATCATTGCAACAAAGTTTGGCTTCGAGAAAGGACAAACAGCTTTAGGGATGAATAGCAAACCTGAAAACATCAGGACAGTGACGGAAGCCGCACTCAAGCGATTAAAGACCGGTCATATCGATCTGCTCTATCAACATCGCGTCGATCCGAATGTTCCAATGGAAGATGTAGCAGGAACAGTAAAGCAGCTAATTGAAGAAGGAAAAGTTAAATACTTTGGCCTTTCTGAAGCGGGTGTGCAAAGCATACGAAAGGCACATGCGGTACAACCTGTTTCGGCATTGCAAAGCGAATACTCATTATGGTGGAGAGAGCCAGAGAAAGAGATACTTCCTGCTCTGGAAGAGTTGGGAATCGGCTTTGTTCCGTTCAGTCCGCTTGGTAAGGGTTTTCTCACAGGAGCGATAAATGAGAATACAACCTTTGACAAAACAGATTTTCGTAACATCGTCCAGCGTTTCGCTGAGGAGAACAGAAAAGCAAATCAGATTGTGGTTGATAAGCTCCATTCATTTGCTCAAAAGAAAAATTCAACGCCTGCTCAGATAGCACTTGCCTGGGTGCTTGCACAAAAGCCCTGGATCGTTCCTATTCCAGGAACAACAAAGGTCCATCGTTTAGAAGAAAACCTTAAGTCTGAAACAATAACCCTGACTCACGATGATCTGCGTGAAATAGAAAGTGCCTTCTCTGCAATACATGTAAAGGGGGCACGATATCCAACGGCGCTTCAGGATAGGGTTGGTAAATGATAACTCATTCAGAAAAAAAAGTAGTATGAATTACATCAAAAACTCTTCCAACATGAAATCTCAGAACAGAAGAAATTTTCTTAAAATAAGTGCATTAGCCGGGAGCTCACTTTTTGCAACCGCTGCTTTTGGTAAAGACGTCAGCAAATCAACAGTGGACAGCTTTGAAAAAATTACAAAACATCGTTCCCTGGGTTCAGGAAAAAAACAGAATAGAAGTGTCCGCATTGGGATTAGGATGCATGGGTATGAGCTGGAACCGGAGCTTTGTGCCTGACAAGAAACCGATGGTCGCATTGATCAGAAAAGCCGAATTATTGCCATCAGTTCCATAGGCATTTACCATACTCCATTGAAACCAGTTTTAATCCCTTACCGAAAGTTAGCAGATGTGATTGAAACCTCTGGTTTGGACTACACGATTTTACGGCCAGATTGGTTTACCAGCGCAGATGAAGTCGATTACATTACAACTACCAAAAGCGAACCAGAAACAGGCAAGGCCATTTCACGAAAAAGTATTGCGTCATTCGTAGCAAGCATCATTGAAAATCCAGGTTTCTACAGTAAACAAAATTTAGGCATCAGTAAACCATAACAAATCATCCTATTTCTTGTTTCGGTTGCTTGGGGGTTGCATTCTGGATATTTCGATTGCTCATTGAAATCCTGTCAAAGACTGCACTTCGAGGCTGGTTTAATGGGATTGAAATGATGATAATAGAGACTAAATTACAGAGGTGTCGGTCATTGTATTACCTTTGACTAAATATATAGCGGAACAGATGGCTTTTATTGATAACGTACTCGAAACTCCCTCCTATAAGTGGGCCGACAAAGACGGAAACCTTGTAAAACCAACGCTCCGGCAATTATGGAGCGAAGCGTTTGCCCGCATTAATATTTTCAAGACAAAAAAGAACTGGATCCCTTTTATTAACTGGGCGATCGCGGTCGCCATGTTACCCTTTCTTTACCTTTTTCTCTTTCATTATTTCTCTTGGCCGTTTGTCGCGGTTGCCATAGTGTATGCTATGATAATAATGAGCACGCATGGCACAATCTGGTTTCACCGATACAGCACTCATCGCGCCTATACATTCAGTAGTCCTGTCGCACGATTTATAACTCAGAACCTTGTCTTAAGAACATTTCCTGAAGAAGTATATGTAGTATCACATCATGTACATCACTTAAAATCTGACAATCCTGGCGATCCATACAATTCAAACGCGGGGATCATGTACTGCATGCTTTCTGATGTCAATCATCAGCCGATCGCAAAGGACCTCAGCGAAAGTGACTATAAAAAAGTCGCCAACTTTATCAGCCATACAGGCGTTGTGATTAACAGCTATAAGCAATACCTGAAGTGGGGGTCCATCGCAAATCCCTGGTACACTGTCGCTCTTTTATTAGTGAACTGGACATTCTGGCTTACAGTTCTCACCCTTATCGCAGGACCTGGTTTACCTTGCGCCCTGTTCAGCGGAGCGTTATTCTGGTATGTGCTGGTTCGAGCATTTAATTACACCGGACATGGTGGTGGCAAGAATAAGCACGTTGACGGAGTAGACTTTGATCGAAGCAATTTATCAATCAATCAAACCCGACCCGGACTTTTTTCCGGTGAGTGGCATAACAATCACCACATGTACCCCGAAAGTGCCCGTGCTGGATTTCTTAAACATCAGCTTGATCTCGCGTGGATCTATATCTATTGTATGTATAAAATTGGCGCTGTCAGTAAATACAATGACTCAAAGAAACAATTCCTGGAGCGCTTTGCTGATGAGCTCACGGTCAATAAACTTTAGAAAATCTTCATATCTTTCTAAAATACTAAGCAAAGAATCTGCTAAAAGGACAAGTTCAAAATGTTACCGAAATAGCCAACTCACTGGGCTTGAAAACCTTCATTATTTTTAGCTATTGTTCAAATTAGAAAGTTGAAATTAAAAGGGATTTTATTGATCATTTTAAAATCAGTGATATTCCTCCGCTGCAACATGGTTACAAAGAATGAACTCTTGTAAAATATTTGTCAGGTTAAAGGAAAATCTCAAATTTTCCTTTAATTTAATTGAACAAAAATCCAACCGCCATGAAAGCAAAATTTACAGCCCGCTTTTTTCCTTTTTGTTTTTTCTTGTTACCTGACCTTATCCTGTAGTCACTATTCCAGTGGAACGGCAGACCCTAACACTAAGTACAATTAATTGATTTGATCAAATTGCTGTGCGTCTTAAGTGGCGCCTTGTTACTGAACATCGGGTGGGCTAACCCGTTGCCTGCTTCCTTCTGTCTTTTCATTTTTATGCTTCCGTTGTTCGCAGCGGAAGCATATTTTACCCGTTCCGGCTTTTCAAAATATGCGATTGGCATTACCCAGCAACTTCTTTTTCATTTTATTGCAGGCAATAGTCTACTCAATGATGTTTCCATCTTAGCAATAACAAGTCTGTTGGTATTAAACGCGCTTTGGCTTTCTATACCCTGGCTTATTTATGTATGGGTCAAGCACCGCTTCAACCTTTCAACAGCGATGGCAATCTTTGTAAGCTCCTCGCTCACTCTGGAATTCATGCGTTCCCACTGGGGCTTGGTTTGCCCATGGTTCGATCTCGGTAACTCAATTTCAGGAACTCAGGAAGTCATCCAATGGTATGAATTCACAGGGGTGGCGGGCGGCACACTTTGGATTCTGGTGGCCAATTGTATTGGATTTTGGCTGGTAAGTGGATTATTCGTGAAAGGTGGGATGCTATTATGGGTTAGAGGCTTTGCCTGGCTTATCACTTTAATATTTCCCGTGGCTACCTCGCTGTTGATGCCCGTAAAATTATTAATGGTGAGAGTTCGGATGTTCTGATTGCCTCGATCGATAATTCCCGTACTGCTCTAATGAAAGTAACTCCCCAAGAATTGAAAGCAGCATGCCAGAAAGTTGTAGCAGAAAGTACTAACCTTATTGTATGGCCAGAAACATCTTTTGGGAATGTCCTTAACCGAAGGACCTGGGAACAAGATGCGATGGTACGGCTAGTGAGGGATTCCTTGATCACCGATCAGGGTCGATTCATCAGTGGCGCGTTGCTTTGTGACGACGGAAAGCTTTACAATTCCGCTTTATCTATCACAAAAAAAGAGTTTACGATCTATACCAAACAGATTCTCGTTCCTTTTTCAGAGTCGAGATCTTTTCACCTCCTAAGTTGGATGGAATTATTTGGAGATGGGTTCCCTTCGATCAGCACAGAAAAAGCACTCGATAAAATGAGCGGAATTTGTATTGGCATTTGCTGGGAACAACTGTTTGGAGAACAAGTAGCGAAGAATTGCGTTCAATCAAACGGTAGAATAATCGTGTTTATCGGCAACGAACAATGGAGCAGGGGTGCATCCATTACCATGCTGAAGATCTCAGCCCTACGCGCAATTGAGAACCGGAAAATCGTTATACGCGCTGTCAGCGATGGTGTCTCGGGTGTCATCTCACCTTCCGGGAAAATTACGAGCAAGCTGCCCACCGGTAATCAGCCTGCTCTCACATCCCAGTTTACTGTGGTAGCAAATGATTTTCAGACTTTTTATATGAGGCATGGAGATTACATCGGGCGGGCATCGCTTGTCGCAATGATAATTCTATTTCTGATCGGAACTGGCAAAGCCGGACTGGATATATTAATAAGAAACAAGAAGGTATAATTTGCAGTTTGGTTATGGGATGAACGGAAAAGAAGCTGGTATCCGATTTCCGTTCAGTCACAAAACCGGCTATTACGACTTAACTGAAAAATCAAAATATAAAATCCGTATTTTGTCATCATGAATAAAAAAATCTCCTGGAAAAAAATTATCCTCAGATCTCTTCTTGGGATCTTCCTGGCCTTTGCCATTTTCGTTATCAACCTTGTCTGGTTCAAGCCCTTCAGCATACGGCTGTTCTATGATAAGGTATTCATCAAATTCGCCCTCACCGACCCGGAGGTTGTTACGCAACTGGGCATACCGGTTTTGTACGACCGGAGCAAAGGAGAACTCACTGATGTTTCAGACAAGAAACTTTGGGAAAGTTTTAATGAATTTAAAGGAGCTCTTGCAACCCTGAAGAGTTACAACTTCGAAAGCCAAAGTCCTGCCAACCAGTTGAATACGCGCATTCTTGAATGGTTCCTGGAAACTCAGGCGGAAGGCGAACCATTTTTTTATGATGATTACCCGGTCAATCAATTATTTGGCGTTCAGAATAATCTTCCCAGTTTCCTGGAAAGTGCACACAAACTCCGTGATGCCAGCGATGCCGAAGCATACATATCCCGCTTGTCAAAGTTTGATACAAAGTTCGATCAGGTACTGGAGGGCTTAAATATCCGGCAGGAAAAAGGTATAACTCCTCCCCGCTTTGTAATCGAGCGCGTATTAACCGAAATGAAAGGTTTCACTGGTCAAGGTCAGCCGAAGATCGAGCTTGAAACGGGAGACAGCAATCCAATCCACACCAACATTCTATATTCAAACTTCAAAGGCAAAATTGATACACTCAAAACACTTTCCGACGCGGAGAAAAAGCAACTGAACGAACGTGTCGAAGCAGAAATGCGTGAAACTGTTTTCCCGGCGTATCAGAAATTAATCGACTACTTCACAGCGCTTCGTGAAAAGGCAAACGACGATGATGGCGTTTGGAAATTTCCTGATGGCGACAAATTTTACCGGTATGCACTCAAGCAAAATACAACGGTGACCCTCGACCCGGAAGAGATCCACAACATTGGTCTTTCTGAAGTTACCCGAATTGAAAAAGAGATGTGGAATATATTGATCGCGCAAGGTTATAAAGATACTACGCGGTCAATCGGCGATGTTGTACAAGGTATCAATAAGGAAGAACGATTTCTCTATAGCAATGATGATGCTGGAAGAAAGCTTGCACTTGCTGAATACAACCGGATTCTCGACGACATTAGTAATAATCTCGGCAGCGCATTTGACATACGACCCAAAGCAAAGCTTGAAGTTAAACGAGTGCCCGCTTTCAAAGAGGAAGGATCTCCGGGAGCTTATTACAATGGTCCACCAATGGATAATTCACGTGGAGGCACTTTTTATGTTAACCTTCGTGACCTGCATGAGATCGTAAAGTTCGGTATGAAGACACTGGCGTATCACGAAGGTATTCCTGGTCATCATTTCCAGATTGCGATCCAGAGCGAAATTGAAGGCGTGCCAATGTTCAGGAATATTCTCGGTTTTACAGCCTATGCGGAAGGATGGGCATTGTACACCGAACGATTGGCATGGGAACTAGGATTTTATAAAGATGATCCATTCGGAAATCTTGGACGACTACAGGCGGAAATGTTCAGGGCTGTTCGACTGGTAGTTGACACTGGTATTCATCATAAACGATGGACACGCCAGCAGGCAATTAATTATATGGTTTCAAAAACCGGAATGCCCGTTGGTGAAGTTACAACAGAAATAGAACGATACATCGTAATGCCGGGCCAGGCGTGTGCATATAAGATCGGCATGTTAAAAATTCTAGAATTGCGTGAGAAAGCGAAGACCTCCCTTGGTGACAAGTTTGATCTCAGGAAGTTTCACAACGTGGTGTTAAAGAACGGCTCTGTTCCACTTGAGGTGCTTGAAAGGATTGTGGATGAGTATATTAAAGAAACGAAGGGAGTTTAGAGTGAATACATTCCCACAGATCAAATGCTCGCTGATTTTTCGCCAAACTCTCAGAATTATGCCAAAGCCCGCACCTAAATCCGTGGAATCTGTGGGAAATGTATTCGACTTCTACCACGACAGATATTTATAGATCACCCGTATCAACTTATACGCTTCTTCCATGTTCTTAGCCTGATATGACACCGTATAGCCATCGATCCGTTTCATTCCGGGAATACTCATGGCAACATCTGCACGGGTTGGATTATCAACCTTGATCTTAAATTCCACCGGACCTTGCACGCTGAGGGGCTTTACTTTGCCAATATCTTTTAATGCGATCTTCACTTGCGTCTGCAGGGCCTTGGTAACGACATCAGGATGCAACAATTTCGCCGCGCTCGTACCAATGGCTTCCTTCGTTACAACTGTACGTACAGTGATAAGTTTTTTGATTTCTTCGGTAAATGTTTTATCGCCGCTGGCCATCAGCACAGGCACACCCACCGATCCTGCGAAGTAAGTATTAAGTCCGCCTTCGCCTACTTCATTGCCATTAAGCCAAAGACCTTTCACGACTCCCGAGCCAGTGTGTGCAAGAAACCCATTTTCAGTTCCGGCCATTGCATGAAAACCGATGAAGATGATACCATCGAAGGTAGCGTCAAGACCCTGCACCATACCGAGAGGTTTGATGTTGCTCTGAATGTATTCAACGCGTGAGTCAAGTTGCGTGTGCAGCAAATTCTGCATATCACCATGACTATCATTCACGACGATCTCTGCTGATCCTGCTTCAAAGATGGCTGCCACCACAGCATTCACCTCTGCGGTCATCAGCTTGCGACCTGTTTCGTAGTCCTTCCCTCCTGTGCTGGTCATGGCAGAAGTTCCAATACCTCCGATACCTTCCATGTCTACGGAGATGAAAATCTTAACAGGTTTGGTTTGGGCGCGTGCGAACGTTGAGACGATGAGCAATAAGATGATGAGTCGATTCATAGGTCGTTGTATGTGGTGAATTTAGGAAAGTTGTTTGGATATTTTTCGCCTCAGAATTTTTTATTAGTAAATCATTATCGGGTTGACAGATTCAGCTTCGCTGAATTTACCACTGAGGACGCTGACACAGAGGAATACAACACAGAGAATTCCTGCCAATAAAAATATTCTATGTAAAAGCTCTGTGTTAAATTGCATTTAGCGCATCCATGCGCTCTATTTCTCATCCAATACAGTGATACCCTTAACTCAATCTTTCACGCACCGTACTGAATACCCAAATCCTTTTCCTGCGATGCTATTCTCCACATCATGAACTATGCCCATAAAAAAGAACGAACCTCTGTCAGAATCATTTTCAGTTGAAGTCCAGAATTGAGCTCTTTCACCGATCATACCAAAGGTTCCATCATTTGCAAAGCGAAGTCCTCCAGGTACCGCACCAAATCCACTTTCATTTGATCCATT
>JANYDR010000156.1 GCA_025363495.1 Cyclobacteriaceae bacterium
CAAGTTTTAAAGCAAGACCCTCTATTTTGCGTGCCTTCATTTCAATTTGAGTAGCGAGTGCTAACGTCTGGTCTTGCTCGGTCCAAGTAGGTAAGCCAACGGTTTTAATGTTTGCATACATCGCTGCAGCCATTGGTTTATTAAAATGGCCTGGCCATGCAGAGCCAAGGATTTCATATGTGAATTTTGTATCAGTCATGAGGGCTGCACCTTCAGCCGTCTTGATTCCTTTTTCAAACAATGCTTTGATTGCCGGATAAGTCCTTTCGCGAAAGTAATACCATACGGCAGCCTTGGATGGGACAACGTTTGGCTGATCTCCCCCATCAGAAATAACGTAATGTGATCGTTGAGTGAGTTCAAGGTGTTCGCGTCTGAAATTCCATCCAATATTCATAAGCTCAACTGCATCGAGTGCACTTCTGCCTCTCCACGGAGCACCCGCCGCGTGAGCAGCCTGCCCTTCGAAGTTGAACTTTGCTGAGATCATTCCATTATAACCTCCATCTCCATAACCAACTCCCAGATTGCTCGCTACATGAGTAAAAATACAAGCATCAACATCTTTGAAAATCCCAGCCCTGATATAATAAGCTTTCGTTGCCAACAACTCTTCTGCGATACCAGGCCAAAGCATTAATGTACCGGAGATCTTTTCACGCTCCATGATCTTCTTCATGACAAGTGCGGTAACTATATTAAGTGCTTGTCCGGAGTTATGGCCTTCTCCGTGACCGGGAGCTCCCTCGATGATTGGGTCATGATATGCGACGCCGGGCTTTTGTGATGCTTTAGGAATACAATCGACATCAGAGCCAAGAGCGATGAAAGGTTTACCTGATCCCCAGGTAGCCGTCCATGCAGAAGGAATGCCTGCCACTCCCTTTTGAATTTTAAATCCATTCTTCTCCAGAATGCCAGTGAGATAGGTTTGTGTTTCAAATTCCTGAAAGCCAAGCTCAGAAAAACTGAACAACATATCATTGATCTGCTGACCAAGAGCATATTGTTTCTCTATTTCAATCAGAGCTTCTGCTTTGAGCTTCTTTATTTTATCATCGGGGGTTTGAGCACTTGCCAGAGTTGAGAGAAAGGCAATTGCCAGCAATAAGAGTTTGGGTGACTTCATGCAGGTATAGGTTTAGAGCGAGAAGGTAGATACTTTAAATAAAAGGGCAAAACCTCTTTTATGAAAGGTTTAAAAGGGGTTTTGAAAATTGTAGTTTATAATATAAACTATTTTATATTTGTAACGTTAAACGGGAAAGTAGCACGCTAAAACACTATTTTCACTAAAGAACAATCGTATGAATGACGAAAAGAATCTTACTCCTCAGGAAAGTCTCGAAGTAATTACTTCTATGATTCGCCAGGCCAAAGGCAACATGAAGAAGAGCAGTTTTTATTTTTTATTGTGGGGATGGACAATTGTTCTGGCCAATCTTTGTGTTTTCATCCTCATCAAGTTCACCACTATAACAAATCCCTTTCTTGTTTTTGGACTCACGATTCCGGCAGCGATCATTTCGGTTGTTTATGGGATCCGGCAAGGGAAGCAAATCACAGCTCCCACCATGTTAGACAACATCAACCGGTGGCAATGGACAGGCTTTGGTTTTACATGTTTCATTTTCGCATTCTTTGGTCAGCGAATAGGCTGGCAGATCAATCCGGTAATTATCACCATGTGTGCCGCTCCTACTTTTCTAACTGGCATCATGCTGCGCTTCAAGCCATTGATACTTGGTGGGATAGTTTTTTGGGTAATGGGGATACTATCATTCCTGGCTCCCGTCAGTTGGCAGTTCCTGTTGGCATCGTTTGCCGTTACATTTGGCTACCTCGTGCCAGGTTATATGCTTAAAAAAACAGAAGCATAATGTTAAAAGAGCTCGATCCGTTATTGCATTCACAACTCCGGTTGGGGGTTATGTCGCTTCTCATGAGTCTTGAGTCCGCAGACTTTACTTTTCTTAAAGAGAAAACAAATTCTACTGCTGGAAACTTAAGCGTGCAGATCGATAAGCTGTCAGAGGCCGGCTACATTGAGGTAATCAAATCTTTCCGCGACAAAAAACCTTTGACTACCTGCAAAATCACAAAAAAGGGAATTAAGGCCTTTGAACAGTATGTTGAAGTACTAAAGCAATATATCAAGTGACTTTTTTTTAAGTATATGGTTTATATTATAAATATATTTACAAATATTCTATCTAACCGGCTTGTTAGGCTGCTTATTGGAATACTCACTGCAAGCATTGTCATTTTTTTGATGACGAATGATTCAGTGAAGAAAGCTCATACTTCGGCGCCAGCTAAAGAGTTAAGCTCACCAGAACACATCGTCTATCAGAACTTTGCGCACATATCAGATTATGTTCTTCGATTAATGAGATAACCAATCCACTATGAAAAAATATAATTCAAATCTCTCCCTTTTAGTTACATGCATTTTTTTTATTTGCACAACCGTACAGGGACAGAACTCAAAACAGAACCGTGGGGCTTGGTATTTTATTGATGGATTTCAGTTTTCAAATCCGACAAATTTCAACGCAGCTTCAGGC
>JANYDR010000164.1 GCA_025363495.1 Cyclobacteriaceae bacterium
CTTTATACTTGGGTTCGGATTATTTGCTTCCGTATTTATTGTTCCGGTGTTTGCTCAAAATATTCTTGGCTTCACGGCAACGGATACGGGTTGGCTGCTAATGCCCGGAAGTATTATGACCGGAATCATGATGCCTGTCATCGGGGCCTTGTTAAAAAAGAGAATACCCCCGCTCGTGTTTGCCGCTGTTGGCTTCGTTCTGTTTTTTCTTTTCACCTTTAATCTTTCAGGTCTTAATCTTTCAGCCGGCCCAGATGATTTCTTCTGGCCACTGATCATCCGGGGAATTGGATTAGGGATGATCTTCATTCCTCTCACGACTCTCTCATTGGTTGATCTCAATGGCCCGGAGATTCCTCAGGGAACTGCCATCAGCAACATGATCCGCACCTTAGGAGGCTCATTTGGTACAGCGATCATGACGACACTTATTAGTATTCGTACTAAAGTCCATTATGATAACCTGAAGGATCATGTAAGTATTTATGATACAACGGGCCAAAGTCGTCTGGAGTCTCTTACAAATCTTTTCATCAGCAAGGGCTATGCTGCAACAGATGCTGCGCAGCAAGCCCTTGCCTCGCTACAGGTATCCGTAATCCGCGAGGCTCAAATGATGACCTATGGCGATGCCTTTTTAATTGTTGGCGCATTCTTCCTCGTCTGCATACCCTTGTTGTTGCTGTTCAGAGGTAACAAAAAAGGCAGCGATGTACACGTTGAAATGCATATGGAATAATTTTTATCTATTACTATTATCACTTATTATGAAACATAAAAGCTCAATAATTTTTCTTCTGGTTCTTTTAGCCGGAGCCGCGGAAGCGCAAACAAATCAACTGACATTGGAGCAATGTGTAGACTACGCATTAAAAAATAACACGGCTATCAAGAATAGCATTATCGATACCGAAATCGTCAGCAATAACAAAAGTACGTTGACATCACGGGCCTTGCCGCAGGTTGATGCCACTTCACAGCTAACACACAACATCAATATCCAAAAGATAGTATTGGAGAATGGGGTTATACCGGCGTTCACAGATCCAACAACACCATCGGGTAGCGTTATAGCATTCCAGCTTCAATTGAAAAATATATGGACTTCACAGGTTACAGCCAGTCAGGTACTCTTCGACAAATCTCTTTTCACGGGCCTTGCCAATGCGGATATCTACAAAACACTTGCTTTAAAAAATGTTGAGCGATCACAAATTGACGTGGCTGAGATGGTGACCAAAGCATATTATGGAGTTTTAGTTTCTCAAAAGCAGCTTGATTTCCTTGGAAATAATATTCAGCGTGTGGATTCTCTATTTGGGGAAACACAAGCACGATTAAAAAACGGGCTTGTACGCCAGATATCAGTCGATCGCATTGAAGTCCGGCTAAATAACCTTAAAGAAGAACGTGAAAGGGCTTCCCGCCTCGTGGATTTAAACATGGCATTGTTACGTTTCCAAATGAACCTGCCTAAGGAAGAGGCTTTTACACTTGCTGAAAACCTCGACGAGACAGCATTGAATAATATTACTTCTGATGGAACTGACTTTGATTACACAAGGCGTATTGAATATGATATTATCAAGACACAATTGGTACTCAGTGAAAGTGAAACCAAAGTACTTAAAGATGGTTATTATCCCAAGCTAAATGCATTCGCGACCACTGGATATAATCCTGCGGCCACCAGCTTTGGGGACTTGGGTCAGAGCTCACGTTACTTTAACTATACCTATGTAGGTCTTGATTTACGCATTCCGGTGTTTCATGGATTTGAGAAAAAATATAAAGTGCAAAACAAAACGCTTGAGGAAAGGAAATTAAATAACTCACTTGAAAATCTTCAGCACTCTATTGATCTGCAGCTTCAACAGGCAAGTATTAATTTGTCCAACAGCCTGGAGTCTTTGAAAATTCAACAGCGCAACATGGATCTTGCCAAGGAAAATGTAAGGATCATACAGTTGGAAAATTAAAAGGGTATTACTAATAATATCGAGGTGATCAATGCCGAGACTGATTTGAAAGAAGCCCAGACAAATTATTATAATACACTTTATAGCGCATTGATAGCAAAGACGGACCTGGAAAAAGCAAAGGGAGTACTGTTAAAGAAGTAATACAGTCAAATCATATAGAGTCTTTTTATATCCACGGAGTCACGACGACACGAAGAAGGCACAATGCTTTTCCTTAGAGTCTTCTTTGTGTCTTCATGACTCCGTGGTAAAAGTCCAATGTCTTCCGTTATGAATTATGTTTAGACAAATAACCCTTAAAATCCTCAAAACTATTACCAAGTCTCACCGACTGTTTACTTCCCTTTGCAAATCTTATCAAACTATCCGGTAACGTAATCGACTTTCCTATTGCATTTTCAACCACATCCTTGAATTTCCCAGGATGAGCCGTCTCTAAAAAAATTCCTGTAATCATATCACTACCCTTTATATATTCTTTCAGAGCGAGATATCCTATCGCTCCATGTGGATCAAGGAGGTAGTTAACTGAATTAAAAACCTCCCGGATTGCATTGTTTGTTTGTTGATCAGTGAAATGAAATCCAGCAATATCATTTGATATTTTACTAAAATCATTTTGATATAAATCCATCATTCGGGCGAAGTTGCTGGGATTACCAACATCCATGGCGTTACTAATAGTCTGTTTGGATGGCCGGGGCGAGAATTGACCTGTTATCAGATATTCGGGAACAATGTCATTTATATTCGTGGCCGCAATAAATTGCCTTACACGTAAACCCATTCGTTTGGCCATCAATCCAGCCGTAAGATTGCCATAATTCCCACTGGGAACGGAAAAAACAAGTGGCAGGCTTTTGTCTTTTAATTGAGCATATGCATTGAAATAATAAAATGACTGGGGAAGTAGTCTTGCTATATTAATAGAATTGGCCGACGTAAGGCCTAATCTCTTGGATAGTGCTTCATCCGAAAATGCCTGCTTAACGAGTCGCTGACAATCGTCAAATGTGCCATCGATCTCCAATGCTGTAATATTGTGACCCAGCGCTGTAAACTGTTTTTCCTGGATATCACTCACCTTTCCGGAAGGATAGAGAACAACTACCCTTGTACCAGGAACCTGAAGAAAGCCATTCGCTACTGCACTTCCGGTATCTCCGGAGGTAGCGACTAAAATTGTTATATCGCTATCGGTCTTCTTTACAAAATAACCAAGGAGTCCTGATAGAAAGCGAGCTCCGAAATCTTTAAAGGCAAGTGTTGGTCCATTAAATAATTCCAATGCAAAAATGTTCTTCTCCACCTCGACCAACGGTGTATCAAACGCAACGGCATGATCAATTATCTTTTTTAAATCTTTTGCCGGCAAAGAGCCTTTCAAAAAATGAGAAGCAACTTCAAATGAGATTTGTTGAAAACCTTTCTTTGAGAAGTCCTTCCAAAAGTCAGATGGAAGAAGATCGATAGACTCAGGCATAAAAAGTCCACCTTCCGGAGCAAGCCCCTGGCAAACAGCCTCCTCAAAGCTGACACGATAATCTTTATTGGCAGTACTATAAAATTTCATGATATAATCTTAGCACCTTCACTATTGACTTTAGAAATATAAACATCCGTTGGCAGATTCACCTCCTTAAAATGAGCAACCGCGGCATTGCCAGCCCGTTCTGCTGATGCCTCATCCTTGCTCAATGCAAAGACTGTTGGACCAGATCCTGAAATTCCAAATCCAAGAGCGCCGGCATCAATTACTTTTTTTCTAATATCATTAAACCCTGGAATGAAGACAGAGCGAACCGGCTCGGCAATCACATCGAACAATGACCTCCCAATAAGATCATAATCGTGCTGGGTGAGTCCGATCATCAATGCAGCAATATTTCCGCTTTGAGCAACTGCATCTTTCAATGCAATGGATCCGCGCAGCACCTTTCGTGAGTCTTCCGTTTTTAATTCGAGATGTGGATGGATTAAAGTGCAGTATAATTCTGGAGGCGAAGGAACATTCACCACATCTAGTGGATGATATTCACGAATAAGCACAAAGCCCCCCAATAAAGAAGGGGCAACATTGTCAGCATGCGCTGATCCACAAGCAATTCGTTCGGCTTCCATAGCATGAATAATAAGTTCCTTTCGTGAAAGCGGTTCATTCATCAAATAATTTATAGCCACCAACGCGGCCACCGCACTCGCTGCGCTTGATCCCATCCCACTTCCCAACGGAAGCTTCTTGATCAACTCAATTTCAACACCCTGAGAACTCTTAAGTTGATTCAAATAAGATTGAATTGCTACACTCGCTGTATTTTTCTTAGGATCTAACGGCAATCTACCACCGTCGCCCTCAATTCTTTTGACCATCAAACCCGGCTCATTTCTTAAAGTAAGAATTACTTCATCCGCCGGCGCATCGACAGCAAAGCCAAGCACATCAAATCCACAACACACGTTGGCTACGGTAGCGGGTGCAGATGTTTTTATTTTATTCATTTGTTTCAACATTTAGCGAGATCGTTGTTAGTCGTTCGTGGTTGTTCGAAGAAACAAACAACAACTGTCAACCAACAACTAACGAACTGCATAATTCCCAATCCTGATAATATCTGCAAAAACTCCCGCCGCCGTCACTGTCGCACCTGCTCCAGGTCCACGGATGACCATGGGGCGATCATGATAACGTTCCGTAGTCAGTAAAATAATATTATCACTTCCCTTCAGAGAGTAAAACGGATGATCACTATTCACGCTGGCCAGAGAAACCGTTGCCTTACCATTTTCAAGAACGGCCATATAACGCAATTTTTCATTCTTCGATTCTGCTTGCTTTCTCTGTGATTCAAAACTGTCATCATGAGAAGCAAGTCGCACAAAAAAATCTTCCACGGTTGTGGCCTCAAGGCAATCCTGTGGCACAAGCCCTGTCACATTGATATCCGATAGCTCAAAATCTATTCCGGCTTCCCTGGCAAGTATAAGTACCTTTCGGGCAACATCCATTCCATTCAAGTCATCACGGGGATCAGGCTCTGTGTAACCTATCTCTTTAGCTTCTCGAACTATCTTACTAAATACTTTCCCTAAAGTGAAAGAGCTGAAAATAAAATTCAACGTTCCACTTAGCACGGCTTCTATGCGAATCACCTTATCTCCGCTCAATAACAAATCATTCAGTGTATTGATTACCGGTAAGCCCGCTCCGACATTTGTTTCATAGAGAAAGCGTGCCCCGCGTTTAAATGAGATATTTTTAAGATTATGATACTTTTCCAATGGACCAGAATTCGCTTTCTTATTTGGAGTGACAATAGAAATATTCGAATCAAGAATGATTTCATATTGATTGGTAACTTCCTCACTTGAAGTGCAATCGACAAAAATGCTATTGGACAAATTCATTTCCTGCATTTTTTTGATGAAGGACACGAGCTTCATTTCCTCACCTTTTATCTTCATTCTTTCAACGCACGTCAATAACTCCAGCCCATTCTCATCAAAGAACATCTTTTTACTATTAGCAATTCCCACAACATTCACCTCCAGAAGATTCTGCCCCGACAACTGTGCGTATTGGGCATAAATCATTTTAAGAAGTTCCTTTCCTATCAGCCCTGTGCCAACAAGGAATAGATTCACCACTCTTTTATCTGAAAGGAAAAATGCTTCATGCAAAACATTAAGGGCTTTCGCAACATCCGATTCTTTAATAACTGCCGAGATATTTAACTCAGAAGAGCCTTGAGCGATAGCAAAAATATTAACGCCGCTTTTTCCCAAAGAATGAAACATTCTCCCGCTTGTTCCCGGATTATGTCGCATGTTCTCTCCTACAATGGCAACGATCGCCAGTCCACTTTCCACAGACACATTGTCCATTTCATTGCTCTTTATTTCATATATAAACTCCTTCTCAATTGAGGCCTTCGCCCTGGTGGATGAAGCACTGTCGACAGCAAAGCAAATCGAGTGCTCAGACGATGCCTGACTGATAAGAATAACATTGACATTCTCTTTTGCAAGAGCTGCGAAAAGTCGCATTGACACTCCAACAACGCCTTGTAATCCTGTTCCCTGAACACTTAATAAACTCATCTGACTCATAGATGAAATACCTTTGATAATCAGGTCTTTACCATTTCCATTTGCAGAAATAACAGTACCAGGAAATGAGGGATTAAAAGTGTTCTTGATCCAAATTGGAATATTGTTTACCATAGCAGGTTGCATGGTAGCGGGGAAGATTACTTTCGCGCCAAAATGCGAAAGCTCCATGGCCTCCTGATAGGTCATTTCATTCACTGTAAATGCCTTCTTCACTTTCCGTGGATCGGCCGTCATCATGCCATCAACATCGGTCCAGATTTCAAGGGAGGTAGCCTTCAAAGCACCCGCGAAAATTGCAGCCGTATAATCTGAACCACTCCTTCCCAGCGTAGTGGTTTCCCCACTTTCAGAGGTGGCAATGAAGCCCGTAACGATCTGCAGATCTTTATGAGATTTGAAATGTTCATCGATCAGTTTGTTAGTAACATCAAAGTCCACTTTGGCATGACCGAAATGATTGTCTGTCCGAATAACTTTTCTTGCATCTAAAAACTGACTTTTAAGATTGAGGTTAATAAATGCTTCACTTATAATATAAGCAGACAGCCGTTCACCAAAGCTCATTACAAAATCGAGCATTCGTGGCGTGCGTTCTAGAACTCCATCAGCTTCGACTCGGTGATGGCCTCGGTCGGGCAAGCCTCCACGCACATGTCGCAATGGATGCACCGCAGGAAGTTGATCTCGTAGACATAGCCGTACCGCTCA
The DNA here is from genome assembly GCA_025363495.1 of Cyclobacteriaceae bacterium. Classification (GTDB taxonomy): domain Bacteria; phylum Bacteroidota; class Bacteroidia; order Cytophagales; family Cyclobacteriaceae; genus ELB16-189. The sequence continues at coordinate 6,801 of JANYDR010000164.1, forward strand.
CCCGGCGAGACCGGGTGGTCGGGCGGGTTGTCGAGGCCGCGCACGTAGATGCAGTCGGCCGGGCACACGCCGGCGCACAATTCGCAGCCGATGCACTTCTCCATGCCGTCCTCGTAGCGGTTGAGGACATGGCGGCCGTGCTGGCGCGGCTGCTTCGGGCGCTTCTCCTCAGGGTACTGCCGGGTGACCGGCGGGCGGGCCAGGTGCTCGAGAGTGAGCTTGAATCCCCCGAGGAAGTTCTGGCGTCCGCGCGGTGGTTCGGGAACGGCCATCAACGATCGCCTCCTTCGGTGGTGGTGGCGGGCGGTGCGGTCGGTGCCGTGGTGGCGGGCGGTGCGGGCGGTGCGGTCGGTGCCGATTCCTCGGCTCGGGTCCACAGCCGCACCCCGACCGGCGGCAGCAGGGCGTTGG
>JANYDR010000187.1 GCA_025363495.1 Cyclobacteriaceae bacterium
TCACAAAAGCCAAAATCACCTAATTGATGTTATTAGATGCCTAATTCTTCTTTATTTTTCTTCAGGACGTCAATAATGAAAGCGATATGGCTTGTTAGCTCCACGCCGAACAACTCCGCCCCCTTATAAACCTCTTCGCGGTCTACTTTGGCTGCAAACCCCTTGTCTTTCAGTTTTTTAATTACTGATTTGGGCTCCAGCGTCGAAATTCCTTCAGGACGTACCTGCGCGCAGGCCACAATAAAGCCAGTCAGCTCATCGCATGCCAGAAGTCCCTTGTCGAGCGTAGTGTCATATGATACTCCCCATTTTGTATAATGGGCGGAAATCGCGTGCGCAATTTTTTCTTCTCCCATTGCTTTTAGTTTTTCAACTATTATCTGGGGATGCTTTTCCGGAAACGGTTCGTAGTCGGCATCGTGCAGCATTCCGGCGAGCGCCCACTCTTCCTTGTTTTCCCCCAATTTTTCAGCATAAGCTTCCATTACCAACTCGATTGTGCGCATGTGTCTCAGCAAGCTGACATTTTGAGTCATCGACTCCAGTAATTGTTTTCCTTCTGAATGTGAAATCATACTTTATAGTGAAGTGACGGGCTAAAGTATAGAAATTGCCTTGGCCGGAAAAGATTTTTTATTTCGGTGCGCGAATCCTTTTGCGCAGGAAGATAAGATTTGCCGAGGCTAAAATTGCTACAAGTGCAATCACGATGGCAGTAATAACAATTTGAGTATTGCGCAGTCTGAGGGTCTTGATCTTGTCATCCATCTGAAGGGCCTCCACTTCTTTTTCCCGTTCCTGAAGTTCCAGTGCCACATTCATTTGTGCTATCCGGCGACTGCTTTCTTCACCGTATACTTTTTCTCGCGCCTCATCATATTTCACCATGGTCTCGTAGGCATCTTTCATTTTTCCCTGCCGTGAATAATTGACAGCGCTGCTTTTCAAAATTTGTGGCAGATAAAATGAGGCATTTAATTCAGTTGTTAATACTGTTGCCTGATCGAGGTAACGTTGTGCTTCACCAGGCTGATTTGCCTTCGTATATACTTCTCCAATGTTAGCTAATAAAGCCAGTTCGCTGATCCGGTCATTTTGCTTTTTAACCATGTCAAGTGCGCGAACGTAATATCCAATGGCTCGCTGGTAGTTCTTTTGGATATAAAAAAGATTACCAATGTTTGTAAGAGGATCAGCAAACACGAGACCCGATTTTTCGCTCATCTTAAATGCCTCTGTATAGTAGGTCAGTGCCTGATCATACAGTTGCAGTTCACTGTGCAGGTTACCCAGATTATTCATAGAACCTATTATTCTTTCTGGATTTCCAAGAGCGATGAATCCATTGTTGGACTCTTCAAAATATTTTAGCGCCTGGCTGTAGTCCTTCTTCAACATATAAATGTTGGCGATATTATTTTTCGACGTGGCAATTCCCTCTCCGTTTTGGATGGCGGTATAAATCTCTGACGACTTCATGTAGTTCTCCAATGCCATGTCCAATGCCCCTTGATTTTTGTAGGAAATTCCAATGTTGTTATAAGACGCTGCCATGCCTTTTTGATCATTGATGGATGTTGCTAAATTCAAGGCTTCTCTTGTATAGCCAATAGCTTTTACAGGATCGGAGTTGATGTACGCACGAAAAAGTTCGTTCATGACTTTTACTTTCTTATCGCCTTCGGCAGTTTTCAATGCATTTTCAAGGCTGTCTACAGGACTACCAAAAGTGACTCCAAAGCAAATCAGCAGGATGAATGAAAAGAGGATCTTCTTCATTTTTAAGAATTAGAAAGCAATTTACGGGATAAAATTAAGAAGCTTAAAGTGGAAGCCGAAAGCTTAAAGCTTGTGTGCCCTAACTTTAAGCTTTTTTCCCCAACTTTATGCCAAATAAATCCCAAAATGAAAGTTATTCTATCACTTCTCCTTCTGATCACATTCAGCACAATGGCTCAGGAAGACAAAAAGGTAATGGAGCCAATCCATAAATTATTTGAAGGCATGAAAAAGGGAGACAGCGCGATGGTGCATCAGGCGTTTCGTCCGTCGCCAACCTTTTATACCATACTGATTGATTCAAAAACGAACCAGCCTGTTTTAAAAGTAGACGTTTTCGCGGATTTCTTAAAAACAATTGGCACACCTCATAAAGATGTGTGGAACGAAATGATCTGGTCACCAAAGATTGAGATAGACGGCAACTTCGCACAAGTATGGGTTCCCTATGGTTTCTATCGCAACAGCACCTTTAGTCATTGCGGTGTTGATGCATTTCATCTCTTTATGGATGGCAGCGGCCAATGGAAAATTTTTCACCTTGCCGACACCCGTCAAAAGGAGGGATGCAATGTTCCTAAAGAGGTCACGGATCAATTGAAGTAATGAAACTATTATTATTTCTTGTTGCGTTGTTGATCAGCACTGCCGCAATCGCACAGCAGCCGGTTACGACTTTTATTTTGCTGCGTCATGCGGAAAAGGATAACGATGGTACAAGCGATCCTGATCTGAGTGAAGCCGGAAAAGTCCATGCAGAATTACTAACGAAATTCCTTTCAAAGACGAAGGTCGATGCAATCTATTCTACAGCGTTCAAGCGTACAAAAAATACAGTTGCGTCTCTTGCTCAGTTGAAAGGTCTTACCGTAGAAAGTTATAATCCTTCGAAACTTGCCGAGGTTGATGCGATGATTCAAAAATACAGTTGCGGCACCGTTGTGCTTGTTGGCCTCTCTAACAGTACGCCGGCTATTATTAATTATTTATCGGGGCGTAAAGAGGAGTACAAGACATTCGATGACAGCGAATATGGAAATTTGATTATCGTTTCGGTTGTTGAAAGAGGGAGGAT
>JANYDR010000201.1 GCA_025363495.1 Cyclobacteriaceae bacterium
GGAGGTGATTTTAATTGATCAGGTTTAGGACCTTTATCAGCTTTGCCTTCTTTTACGGCTATCGGAACTCACAGGCAAATCGCTTTCTAATGACTAAAGATGATTTTGCCCATCGCGTATCCTAGGTACACGACAACGATACAGAACAGAATACCTCCGACGACTAAGATCGGAACCAGGTAGTCATGGCTCTTTTGAACTTCCTGATTATCGCGTGTGGATTGCCCCAGATTTTTTTCAAGACTGCTCATGATGGATGTGTGAGTAAATAGGGTTATGGAGCATGGTCCGTCAATCCTGCCGAAGTTGAGTATTTAGTCCGATACGTCGAAAACCAGCATGAACACCATAAAAAAGGATCTTTTAACGAGGAATCCATCGCATTTCTGAAAAGTATGACATAGAATACGACGAACGATATTTATGGGATTGATTTGCCTGCTGTTGGTGTTATCACCAACTGCCTCGTGCGACGACATTGTCACTAGTTATAGAGTGGCCGGTGATTCCAAAAGCTATCGCAACACCGGCTAAGGGCAAATTTCGACAACAATTATTCTGAATGAGTTTCAACTAGCCCTTCAATTTTCCGTGAGCGTTAGCATAGGGACAGAAGTAAATTTTACCGATCTTAGAATCATAGAATGACTCAATCAATAAAATTTAAAACATACTTTTCATGAAAACCATTAAAATTTCACTCGCTTTCTTATTTCTTACCCTAGCAGTTTCATCTGCTCAGGCGCAAACCACAGAGGAGCTCGTGAAAGAGTGGGAGAGGGCCAGGGCATATACAAAGGAATATCTGGAGGCTATGCCAGAAGCAGGCTATGCATTAAAGCCGACTTCAGAAATGAGATCGTTCGCCGAACAGATGTTGCATCTTACAGACACGGATTATCGCTTCATTTCGGCGGCAACAGGTGAGGAACCGGCAGTGAAAGATCTTGAAAAGACAACTACAGACAAGTCAAAAGCCAACGTAACGAAGTTGACATTAGACGGATATGATTTTGTAATCAACAGTATCAAGAAGTTGCCGACGCCTGACTTGCAAACGCAGATCAAGTTATTTGGCCGCTTTGATTTATCCAAACTGACGGCTATTCAAAAAGCCTTCGAACATCAGACCCATCATCGCGGACAAACTACGGTGTATATCCGACTTGCAAAAGCTACACCTCCGGCTGAAAAACTTTTCTAAATTCCGGTGCTGGTCATTCTGATAATTACCTTTCTTACTATAAGTATTCAGATGTTTAAGGCTATTAACAGCGATCCCGCTCAAACACTAAAACACGAATAAGATTTACCACTATTCCAAGTCTACTTTTTAGTCCTAATCTAAAATTGCATGGGGCCGGAGTCAGATACTCTGGTCCGTCAATCCTGTCGAAGTTGAGTATTTAGTCCGATACGTCGAAGACCAGCACGAGCACCATAAGAAAGAATCTTTCAAAGAAGAATTCATCGCGTTTTTGAAAAAGTATAACATAGAATACGACGAACGATATTTATGGGATTGATTGACTAATTTATGTTAAATTGAGAAGACAAATTCTTAAGTAGGAATAAACTCTTCGCCATGTTTAAAAACTATTTCAAAACCACATACCGTCACTTGCTGAAAAGCAAAGTCAATTTTGTTTTTAAACTCGGAGGGTTAACGCTCGCACTGTTTAGTTTTCTGGTGATTGCCATTTATGTTTCGTTTCAATTGTCGTTTGATCGATATAATGAGGATTATGAAAATATTTATAGGGTAGGTTCTCAATGGACGGAAAATGGAAGTCCGGCGAAGTATGCAATCGTTCCAACGGGAATTGGCCCTGAGTTAAAGGAGAAATTTCCTGAAGTAAAATCCTTTGCAAGAATATGGGGAGCGAGTAGTTGTCTTATTAAGTATCATGATAAATCGTTTAGATTTTCGGGCATTGGCGGCGCAGACAGCTCAATCTTCAACGTTTTGACTTTCAAATTCGTCAGTGGTGATAGACACGCCCTCGATCATCCGGGTTCCATTGTACTGACCCAGTCGTTGGCAAAACAGATTTTTGGCAGAGAAGATCCAATCGACAAATCAATATCTTTTTCAGATCGGTCAAATATTACTTTCAATGTATCAGCAATTATCGAAGATATGCCCTCTAACTCTCACCTTGATATAAGAGGCTTAGTGCCTTTCAATGGACTTCGTGATAGCATCGAATTAACAATGGATTCCTGGGCAATTAACATTGATGGCTCAACGGATCTATACGTAAGACTAAATTCAGGAAGTGATCCCGACCAATTTGAATCTAAGGCAACCTTATTTGTTAGAAGTAGATTAACAAAAAGTGATGAAGGCTTAGAGAAAGAATATGGTATTTATCTTCAATCTCTTAAAGATGTCTATCTGTCACCAAGTGTGTATGCTGATTTTGTAAAAAAGGGAAATATTGTTTACGTCTATATTTTTTCCTTGCTGGGAGTTTTTCTAATCATCATCGCTAGTATAAACTATATCAATCTTTTTATTGCTGACTTTAATAAGAGAAACAGGGAAATAGGGGTGAGGAAGGTGCTTGGAGCAAGGAAGAAGCAGATCGCTTTTCAGGTCATTATTGAGACTCTATTAATCTCCTCTTCAGCTCTAACAATTAGTGTTGTCTCATTATACATCCTGTTTCCGCAAGTCCAACAGTTGGTTGATGTAAATTTAAAATTTGAAAGTCTGTTGTCACCTCGAGTAATGATTCTGGTTGGAGTGACCCTGTTATTACTGATTATTTTCTCAACAGCATATCCGGCGTATCGGCTTGCGATGAATAACCCAATCAGTGATTTGAAAACCACCAGTGGATTTGGAAGAAATTCAATCTTTGGAAAATCACTTTTACTGGCGCAGTTTTCAATTTCAATCATTTGTATTGCGGCCACACTTATAGTCGGAGAACAAATTGAATTTATACAGACAAAAAATCCAGGCTACGACAGACGCAACCTGATTGTGGTTTATATGCCTGACAGATATCCATCGGAGAAAATTCCAGTCGTTAAGAATGAATTAAAAAAATTGC
>JANYDR010000214.1 GCA_025363495.1 Cyclobacteriaceae bacterium
TAGCAATGGTACCGTGTACGACGGCCATTCGCGCAAACTCGGAAGGTACTATCATCGAGCTTTCAATGTGTACATGGGCATCGATAAAGCCAGGAAGTAAATATTGCTCTTCTACAGAATCTTTCTCTGTAATTTTTGAAATGATCCCATCCTGAACATCGACCTCTCCCTTGTAGATTCTTCTATTAACTATGTCAACTATGTGTCCGGATATTTTCATTGGGTAGGTTTAAACACTTCGCAAAGGGGTTCAGGTGATTTGCCAAAGCGATTTCACAAAATAAAGGTTTTAACTGAAGACCCAATCTTTTTTTTGATGGGCTGAATTGAAAGAAAATCTAAAATTGAGAAACCTCTGCCATAAGTATCTTCTCGCATTCTGTAATTACCTTGCAGATACTATATGAAAGAATTAAAACCCAACTCCTACTTCGTAAATGGAATCCTAATCGCTCTCGCCGGAGCCGTGTGTTTTTCAACCAAGGCTATTTTTGTAAAGCTAGCTTACCGCGATACTTCCGTAGATGCCATTACGCTCCTCGCGCTGCGAATGGTTTTTTCATTACCATTTTTTGTCATTTCTGCCTATGCATCTTCCAGCAAGGGTAGCAATGTAAAGTTTACAGGAAAACAGTGGATTCAAATTGCAATAATTGGGTGCCTTGGGTACTACATCAGCAGCTTACTTGATTTTTTGGGACTGCAATTTGTCACAGCGGGGATTGAAAGGTTAATACTCTTTATATACCCTACACTTGTATTACTCATGTCAGCAATATTCTTTAAAGACAAGATAAAGCCAATTCAGTGGATGGCATTGACCATCACTTACCTTGGATTAATGCTTGCTTTCTTTGGTGAACTTGATTTTCACTCATCTCAGAACGCAAATTTCCTGTTAGGATCACTCTTTATCTTTATATGTGCTTTTACATATGCAGCCTATATTGTTGGTAGTGGCAGGTTAATTCCTTTGGTGGGCGCAGCAAAGTTTAACAGCTATGCCATGAGTTTTGCCTCAATCGGTGTACTGCTTCACTTTTTCTTAACAAGCGATAGCTCGCTCTTAAATTTATCGGGCACGGTTTATACTTATAGTTTTTTAATGGCTATCTTATCAACGGTAATCCCATCTTATCTGGTGGCAGAAAGTATTAAGAGGATCGGTTCTGACAATGCAGCTATCGTTGGCAGCGTTGGACCTGTATCAACAATTTTAATAGCCTATTTTTTGCTGCAAGAGCAGATATTTTTATTTCAGCTAATCGGGACCACACTGATACTTGTGGGAGTGTTATTAATTGGTAGGCAGAAACCGGGTAATGCTAAAATTTGAAAACATTTCAACTGAATAAATCGGTAGATGAGATTAAAATCATCTCATTTTCAAATCCTCTCTACCTGTCGGCAGACAGGAAATTTTCAAATTTTATTTAACCAGCTTCACACCGACAGCATTCGGTCCTTTCTGTCCTTGTTCTACACGAAATGTTACCCTGTCGTTTTCACGAATGGCGTCCTGATGATCTTTGATATGGGTGAAAATACTCTCTTGAGTGTCAGTGTCTTTGATAAATCCAAAACCCTTTGATTCATTAAAAAAAGTTACTATTCCCTTTCTGTTAACATCAACTTCTTCAGAGGCTTTTCTCCTTGGAACCCCTACTTCAATATTGGATGCATTTACAACCGTCTTCCGTTTCATCGGATCCGGTGGTGTGGATGAGAAGTTTCCATACTCATCAACATAGGCAATCTCAAAATCACCACCCGTGGCATTGGCCTTTCTTTCTTCTTTACGCTGGGCCTTATCTTCCTTCTTCTTTTGCTTCTTCTTCTCTTTTTCCTTCTTATTCCACGTTTCTTGTGATTTTGGCATTGGCTAGATTTGGTTGTTTCACTGCAAAGTTAAAAAATTGCGGACGACTTTCTGCGTTATTAATACTCAACTTCCAGACAATTCTCAGCCTTGGGAGAAGAACTGAAATAATGCCTAAAACAGTGCTAAGAATGCCTAATTTCAACCGGCAACTGCTTTGGATAAAATTATTCCCCGGTTTACAAAGAAGCCAATGCTTGATCCAAATCATTAATAAGATCTTCCACGTTCTCGATTCCGACAGAATACCGGATAAGGCTTTCTGGAATGCCAAGTATTCTCCTTTGTTCTTCGGTAAGCTCAACGTGACTCGTAGTTCGTGGTGGGCCAGCCAACGTGCTGACTGATCCAAGACTCGCAGCTAAATGCACCAACTTTAGCTTTGGAAGGAACTTCTTTACTTCATCGTATCCACCCTTGATAGAAAAACTCATCATTCCTCCAAAGCCTGACATCTGCTCTTTGGCAATTGAGTGACCCGAATGACTCTCCAGACCTGGATAAAAGACGTCAATTATTTTACTGTGCGCCTTTAAATGTCTCGCGATTTTCAAAGCTGAGGCATTTTGTCTCTCGATCCTAAGTTCAAGAGTTTTCATGCCTCTGGAAATCATATAAGCAGGATCAGGTGCAAGGCTGGCACCGTTAATTTCCCGGAAACGGAATACTTTCTCTACCAGTTCTTGCTTTCCGCAAAGAAGTCCTCCCATCGCATCCGAGTGTCCGCAAAGAAATTTTGTTGCGCTATGAACAACAAGATCTGCCCCCAATTTCAATGGATTTTGATTTATTGGCGTAGCGAATGTATTATCGACGACAACGATAGCTCCTACTTTCTTTGCTGCTGCTGAGAGACGTTTAATGTCTACGACTTTTAACGTGGGATTAGTCGGCGTCTCAAGATAAATAAGGTCACATCCTTTAGCGATCTCTGATTCAATTTGTTCATGGTCGGTCGTTTCACACAGCTTTACATTTACCTGATAGTGTGGAAGGAACTCAAGAAATATTTTACTGGTGCCACCATAGGTATCTTTTATTGATACAACTCTTTTACCCGGACCAAGGAGAGCAAATAAGGTATTGCTGATGGCTCCCATCCCTGTTGCAAATGCAGTTGAAGCCTCAGCACCTTCCAGCACACGGATCTTTTCCTCCAGCACTCGTACAGTGGGATTGGTATTTCTGCTATAAATATAACCTTCTAATTTCCCGGTGGCTACATTATGCCACTCATCCAGATCTTCATAGGCGAAGGTTACACTGTTGACGATTGGTGGTGTGGTTGCACCTTTGAAGAAGCGATCGGTTTCACCTGCCCAAACAGATGCTGTACCTTTTTTTTGATTTGATAATTCCATGTCTATAGCGCCTATTGTTACTTTTCTTTTTTACTGCTCATGCGGACAATAATAATTTTGTGAAAAATACTCAAAAGAAGTCCATCAAGAAACTAATTTGACTCACTTCGAATCATTAGAAATGTTTGTCTCATTAAAGTGTGGGCATAGAGCGTCTATGGGGCGTTATGCCTTACATTTTTTTTGAAGGTTTGGAATTCAAAAGCCGTGTGCTTATTTTCAAAAAGCTTTATTTAATTTTCAACAACCTTTTAAAGCATTTTACAATGATCAACAGAAGGAAATTTATCCAGCAATCAGCCGCCAGTGCCGCGGGTCTTGCCCTTACAGGAAATTCATTTGCCAATATTCTATTTCAGAAAAAGAAGGAAAAACTTGGCGTCGCTTTGCTGGGTCTTGGAAATTATAGTACTAATCTACTTGCTCCCGCCTTGAAACTTGCCAAAAATTGCTACCTCGCTGGCATCGTTACAGGTACTCCTGCCAAGGCAGAGAAATGGAAACAACTTCACAACATTCCGGATAAGAATATTTATAGTTATGATAACTTCGATTCAATCGCCAATAATCCTGACATTGATGTAATCTACGTAGTTACACCCGGAGCTCTTCATAGAGAATTTACTATACGCGCTGCAAAAACCGGGAAGCATGTTTGGTGCGAAAAGCCAATGGCAATAAATTCCAGCGAAGCTATGGAAATGATTGACGCCTGTAATAAAAATAAAGTGAAACTTGCGATTGGATACAGGATGCAGCATGAGCCTAATACAAAACGAATTATACAATTCAGAAAAGACCTCACGTATGGAAAGGTGATCAAGATAGAAGCCAACGCAGGCTTTTCGGGCTTTTCTGAAGGTCCTAACCAACCCTGGAGACTTAAGAAGAAATTAGGGGGCGGTGCAAT
>JANYDR010000216.1 GCA_025363495.1 Cyclobacteriaceae bacterium
CATGACCGAAACCAAACTCGATGAAATTAAACGGGGTATTGATAACGGGGCCGACGAGATCGATGTTGTGTGGAATTTAACATCATTCAAAACAGGTATTCCCTGGACAAAAATCGAAGTAGCAAAGTGCTCCAAACTAACACACGATCATCATAAACTTCTCAAAGTAATTATTGAGACCGCTTATCTTTCGGATGAAGAAATAGTAGAAGCGTGCAAGCTGTGCGCCGATGCTGGTGCTGATTTTGTAAAAACTTCTACCGGATTTGCGCCAGCAGGTGCAAAACCAGAACATATAGTACTAATGAGAAAGTCTCTTCCTGCCTCTGTTGGCATTAAGGCTTCCGGAGGGATAAAGACACTTGACCAGGCTCTTAAATTAATTGAAGCGGGAGCCAACCGTATTGGAACTTCTTCTGCAGTGAGTATGATGACAACCAACCCAACCCAAACTTTCCTATGAGTGAATTTCTTTCTGATATTTTCCCCACGGAAGAATCCATCCCGGCGGCCGCACGTTTACCAAAGCCTATCGAGCAACGTGAATACCTTATTAATGGTGAATTAAGAATATGGCAAGGAGACCTCAACCCAGTGATGAGTCCCGTGTTTCTCAAAAAAGGAAATACGTATGAGCAGAAAACCATTGGTAGTACTCCACTCCTGACTTCCACTGAAGCACTTCAAGCGTTGGATGCGGCCGTGCATGCCTATGATCTTGGCCACGGAACCTGGCCGCTCATGACAGTAATAGAAAGAATTGAGCACGTTGAAAAATTTCTTATCAAGATGCGTGAGCAGCGCACTGTCATTGTGAATTTATTGATGTGGGAGATTGGCAAAGCACTAAAAGATTCTGAAAAAGAATTTGATCGTACCTGCGATTATATAGTGGATACCATCAACGCATTGAAAGAGCTTGATCGTAACTCCGCAAAATTTGTTCAGGAACAAGGCATTATGGGCCAGGTGCGTCGCGTTCCACTTGGTGTTGCCTTGTGCATGGGACCTTTTAATTATCCTCTTAACGAAACTTTTACAACACTTTTTCCTGCACTCATTATGGGAAACACCGTTGTGTTCAAGCCTGCGAAATATGGTGTGTTACTCATTCGTCCATTACTGGAAGCATTCCGAGACAGCTTCCCTCCAGGGGTTATAAATATTATTTATGGCCGAGGTCGTGAAACAGTTGGTTCTCTTATGGAGACCGGAAAGATTGATGTATTTGCTTTTATAGGAACTAATAAAGGAGCCAACGAATTAAAAAAACTTCATCCGAAATCACACAGACTCAAGGCCATTCTCGGACTTGATGCAAAAAATCCAGCAATCGTGATGCCCGATGCCGATATTGACAACGCTGTCGCGGAATGCTTAACAGGCACCTTGTCATTTAATGGTCAGCGGTGCACTGCTTTGAAAATCCTTTTTATACATCGCAGCATACTGGATATTTTTATAAAAAAATTAATCGATAGTATTGCTAAGCTGAAGCCGGGAATGCCCTGGGATCCGGGAGTCAGCCTTACTCCCGTGCCTGAACCAGGTAAAATTGATTATCTGAAAGGGCTTGTTGAGGATGCGGTTGCAAACGGCGCCCGCGTGATGAATCCCAATGGCGGTGCCGTACTTAATACCTTTTTTTATCCTGCGGTCCTGTATCCGGTAAACGAAAAAATGAAAGTCTATTCAGAAGAACAATTTGGGCCAGTCATACCAATTGTTGCCTTTGAGAAGGATGAAGAGCCAATCAATTACGTTCTTAATTCTCAGTTTGGTCAACAGCTCAGCATCTTTGGAAAAGATTCAAAAAAAATTGGGCGATACATTGACGCATTTGCCAATCAGGTGGGCAGAATTAACTTGAACACGCAATGCCAGCGCGGCCCTGATTCATTTCCATTCAATGGGCGAAAAGATTCTGCCGAAGGAACTTTGTCTATACGTGATGCACTGCGTGTATTTTCTATCCGAACATTAGTAGCGGCGAAGTCGACTCCTGAAAATAAACAGATCATCGGAAGTATCTTGAAGAACAGGGAGTCGGCGTTTTTAAGTACTGATTATATTTTCTAACGCTTTACCACGAGAACACGAAGACACTAAGAAGGCACAATAAATTTTAGTGACTTATTGTGGCCTCGTGACTTCGTGGTGAAAACAAAAATAGCATGGAAGTAAACATTAAAATTCGCGTCTATGGCTTAGTCCAAGGTGTAAATTATCGCACCCATACTAAATCGAAAGCACAAGAACTTGGTATATCGGGAATTGTTCGTAACGAACCAGATGGAAGTGTTTACATTGAGGCAGAAGGCTTGAAGGAGCAAATTGAAATATTAATGGAATGGTGTAAACAAGGATCACCGAGATCGAAAGTTGAAGGAGTAAGAACAGAGGAGGGTGAGGTAAAAAAATTTAACGGTTTTGAGATTAAAAGGTAATTAGTGGCCGGTAATCGGTGACTCGATTATAGTTGGTTAAAGTATATTTATAAAAGAAAATGAAAAAACTATTTTTTGTATTACTTGCTGCGATAACTTTCTGCTGCACGAAAAAGGAAGAGAAAACTTATCAAATTGGTCAAATTAAAACAGACAAGGGAGAGATACTCTTCTGGCTTTACGATCAAACACCCAGGCATAAGGAAAGCTTTATTCAGCTCGCGAACGATGGATATTGGGACTCGCTCACGTTCAATCGGGTAATTAATAATTTTGTCGCACAAGGGGGATGCCCCGATACAAAAGAAGGATTTACCGATTCACTTTATTTGCTGAAGCCTGAATTTGTTGACACCATTCGCCATATCTATGGTGCAGTGGGTGCCGGCCGCGATAACAATCCTCAAATGCTTTCAGCAAGATGCCAGTTTTACATCGTGCAAAACAAAGAAGGTGAGGCACGCCTGGATGGAAAGTTTACGGTCTTCGGACAGGTTTTTAAAGGCATGGATGTGGTTGATTCAATTGTAGCCGTAAAGACTGACAGCCTGGATGCTCCCCTGACACCTATTAAATTGGATGTGAATGTAATCACTATGAATGAGGAGGAGTTAAAAAATAGCGGATATACTACAAAAAAGAAGTAAGAGGTCAGAAGTAAGAGATCAGAAGTAAGAAGTAAGAAGGATACACTAAAT
>JANYDR010000252.1 GCA_025363495.1 Cyclobacteriaceae bacterium
TGATCCGCTTAAAATCCCCTCCCACAGCTCCACCCAATTCTGAATTATTACCAAGCGACAACCTTACCGTACCCGCCCCGTATCCATAATTAAGAATGCGTTGATTGCTCTCTGTGATTGACAGTATCGGATTAAATCCAAGTCCGAAGTCACAGAAAATATAACCTGCGATACCGGGTGTTACTTTTGACTTAACAAAATCCAAACCCTCTGTTGCCTTTACATCCGTAATGTGGCCTTTCTTAAAAGTAATTACGAGTCCCTCAACCTTCTGATCTCCCCACATGGCTGTCGGAAATACCATCGTGCCTTCTATCGACTCTTCCACTGGCGCAACACGGATAGCACCGGCGGGCAGTTCTACTTCACGGTCCATAAGGGTCGTCTTTTTATCATTATGTGCTTTTGAACCATCCCCATCTTTTTTCGTAACCGAGCGATCACCAATTTTAAAAGAGAGATTGGTTCCTGCAGGAGTTGCAACAGTCACTCCACTTTTGCGAAGCGCATTTTCAAATTCATTTTGCTGTGAAGTAATCTTTGCGTAATCAAGATCAAGTATAGCTGTTTGATACATAGCAGCAATAGTACTATCAACAACTATGTCTTTTCCAGTCATATCATCAGCACCAGCCCAGTGAAGATGAACTGCTCTTCCCTTTCCATTTTTCAAAACAGCTTGCCAGGCGGAGTATGGAGCTTGAGTTGTACCTGCCCCTGGCAGCATGATGCCTAGGTCGATTCCATCATAAAGCTTTATCAGTTCTTCTTTTGATTTTCCTTTCGCTGATGTGACAAATTCCGTGTCCCAGCTGGAAGGCCATGAAGTTGTATCTATGTTAATGATACCAAGGTAAGTCCCACCCGCCGCTGCAATCTTATCCCGAAACAAAACAACCAACGAGTCAAATTCTCCAGGCTTTCCAATCATAAAGGCTTTCTCGCCAGGCTGCAGATTGATTAGTGCCATTGTTTTATCAGCGATGGCTTTCAGATTAAGTGATGAAGATTTGTGAGTGGTCTTTTGCTCCGCTGGTTTCTTTTCACATGAGACCAGAACTACAATGAAAAACAGCAGAAAATAGAGGTTTAATCTTTGCACGAAATTGTTTTTACTGAGAAACCCAAGATACCAATGATTCTCAGAGAAATTATAGCAATTCTTGATGGTTACGGGTATTTTTAGGCTAATCGGTAAATAAGATTAATACTAAACAAAAGTGAATACTTTCCCACAGATAACACAGATAAGCACTCTGCTACTGAGGCTTGAAAATCTGCTCATCTGTAGGAAAAAACTAACTATCCTATGGAATTCAATCTAACCAACAAAGTAGCTCTCATCACTGGCGCCAGCAAAGGAATCGGTGAAGCTATTGCCATCATCCTCGCGCAACACGGCGCAAAAGTGGTCATCAATTCGCGCAAGCAGGAAGAACTTGACAAAGTAGTGGAGAAAATAAAATCAGCCGGTGGTGACTGCATCAGTGTCGTCGCCAATACCGGTGAAGCCGCAGGACTAAAAAAGCTGGTAGATGCAGCCCTCGAAAAATATGGTGGACTTGATATCGTTGTAAATAATGCCGCCTCAAATCCCGTCTTCGGACCGGTTATCCAAAACGAGGACTGGGCATTCGATAAAATTATGTCAGTCAACGTAAAAGCTCC
Organism: Cyclobacteriaceae bacterium; assembly: GCA_025363495.1. Taxonomy (GTDB): domain Bacteria; phylum Bacteroidota; class Bacteroidia; order Cytophagales; family Cyclobacteriaceae; genus ELB16-189. Next base: position 1,669 of record JANYDR010000252.1, read on the forward strand.
GTTTGAATTATCAAAGCTTGCCTATCCAATCATGAAACAACGTGGCGGCGGATCGATAATTAATATCAGTTCAATTGCAGGTGATACGCCAGATCCTGGCTTAGGACTTTACTCCGTTTCCAAAGCTGCTCTTAACATGCTCACAAAAGTTACGGCAAAAGAATGGGGCCTCGATAACATTCGCGTGAATGCAATTTGTCCAGGGTTGATTAAAACAAAATTCTCGCAGGCTCTTTGGCAAGATGAAAATATTTTAAAAAGATTTATGAAAATGGTGCCGATGGGTCGGATGGGTACTGTTGATGAGATCGCCGGCCTTGCATTATTTCTTGCCTCTGATGTATCAGGTTATTGCACCGGTGGACTATACGCAGCTGATGGAGGAACAACTATTTAAACTTTATGGAAAAGATATTCGCTACCGACCGCTTGTTCAAGTTGTTGCCAAAAGTAAAAGCCTTTGTTAAAGAAGAACTCCTTCCACTGGAAGCCGGCCATCATTCAAGAAGTACGGAAGAAACGTATAAGCTTCTCGACGCAAAAAGAGAAAAAGTAAAATTAGAAGGATTATGGGGCTTGCACCTTCCGGAAGGTGAAGGTGGTTGGGGATTGACATTATGTGAGTTCGCACAAATCAGCGAAGCGCTTTCACTTACTCCCTTCTATGGACAGTACACTTTCAATTGCCAGGCACCCGACATTGGCAACATGGAATTGCTAAGTAAATTCGGATCAACGGAACAGAAAGAGAAGTTTTTACATCCATTGCTGGAGGGGAAAGCCCGAAGTTGTTTTGCGATGACTGAACCTGAGTTTGCCGGTTCTAACCCTACCCGACTTGCGACTGTGGCAATACGAAAAGGTGATAAGTATATTCTAAACGGACATAAATGGTTTACATCCAGCTACGAAGGCTCAGCGTTTGCGATAGTAATGTCGGTAACCAATCCGGAAGCGGCACCACATCAGCGAGCAAGCATGATTATCGTTCCCACTAATTCAAAAGGATTTAATCACATTCGAAAAATACCTGTATTTGGAGAAGCTGGTGCCGGATGGGCAAGTCATTCCGAGATAAGGTTTGAAAATTGTGAAGTGCCAGTTTCCAATTTAATTGGTGAAGAAGGTTCAGGTTTCAAACTCGCACAGGAGCGCCTTGGTCCGGGGCGCATTCATCATT
>JANYDR010000306.1 GCA_025363495.1 Cyclobacteriaceae bacterium
CGCGCCTCCGCGGTAAATGCACAGCGACGAAGTCGCCAATATTTCTAAAGCTCTTTTATTTTAATATTTCTAAAAAAAATCTCTGCGCCTTCTGACTGAATAAGCAACCTTCCACGAAGAATGCTTGCATCAAAGCCTTCATTCACCAGCACGCCGTTAACGATATGCTGGCAGTGTCCATCTTTCACAATGGCTTCCACAGTGTTCCACTCACCATGAGGTTTCTCAGCATCTTTCTTTTTTATGGCTCTCACGAAATCTCCCGGTTTGCTTCGAACACCGTCGACTACAATCGTGGCATTGGCGATCATCCACAAATCGCCAACGTCGCCCTCCTGAATCTGGCATTCAATTCCACATGGCCAGACTTTATCCGTAGAGTCCATCGGGATATCATAGAGTAGTCCGCTGTCGCGGGGAGCCGTGAGCCGTGGTGCCCATTTCTTTTCTCCCCATTTAAACTCGAGAGAGATATGAAAGTTCTTGTATTCTTTTTCGGTGCACAAGTAGCCAAATTTTTCGCCTGACGCGCGGATAATACCATTTGGTTCGACCTTGAATACTTTCAGGGGGTCGTTATTTTTCCCATAGCCATCCACAAAAGAATACCATCCTTTGAAGTCCTTACCATTGAAAATGGGGACAAAGTCATCTTTTTTGGATGATTGAATGAAGAGGCATGGCAGCGACAGAAGCGTTACCAAGATCAAACTGCGTCTAAAAGATTTCATCGATGATTTTTTAATGGTTATGTTAGATAAGCAAAATCAAGTCAACGGACTAGTATTTTTCTTTCAATGGTCTTACAATAAACGGCCAAATATTCCGACATTATGAATATTACCTATGCGAATACTGAAAAAACTCCTTAAAATATTGCTGATAACCGTATTGGCATTGTCATTAGCAATCTACTTATTTATGCAACAAAAATCTTTTGGCAAACTGCCCTCCGGCAAGCGACTTGATCGTATTAAGCAATCACCCAATTACAAAGAAGGTAGTTTTCAAAACCTCATTCCAACTCCGATGATCTCTGAAGATGCTTCCTATCCAAAGATGATGGTCGATTTCCTTTTTGGAAAGGGTGTAAATCGTGAACCTTCAAAAACGCTGCCTTCCATAAAAACCAATCTGAAGTCATTGCCGGATGAGCCTTCGATCACATGGTTTGGTCATTCTTCTTACCTCATATATGTTGATGGTAAAACAATACTGGTTGATCCGGTATTTAGTGAGTATGCTTCGCCGGTTCAATACTTTGGCAGCAAAAATTATGCGGTCACGAATCCTTATTCGATTGATGATTTTCCATTCATAGATGTTGTATTAATTTCTCATGATCATTATGATCATCTGGATTATAACACAATTCTGAAATTAAAAGACAAGACAAAATTTTTCATAACACCATTAGGCATCGGCTCTCACCTGGAGTATTGGGGTGTAGACGAATCAAAAATAAAAGAGTTCGATTGGTGGGAGGGTAGCACAATTCTTCCGGGACTTGAAGTTACCAGTACGCCCGCGAGACATTTTTCGGGGCGAGGCTTCACACGGTTTCAGACACTATGGTCATCGTATGTCGTAAAGGCTGGTAAGTTTAAGATTTTCGTTGGCGGCGACTCGGGCTACGATGAGTCCTTCAGGAATATTGGCATTAAGTATGGTCCATTTGATCTGGTAATGCTGGAGTGTGGGCAGTATGATAAGCAATGGCCTTACATTCATATGATGCCAGAGCAAACGGTACAAGCGAGTTTGGATTTACAGGCAGCCGTATTAATGCCGGTGCATTGGGGAAAATTCACGTTAGCACTTCATCCCTGGAATGAGCCAATTGATCGGGCAGCGAAAGCAGCGGAGACGCTTCATGCAAAGTTGACTACACCGCTTATTGGCGAGAGGATGAGATTAGATAGTATTTCGTCTGGGAGTATCTGGTGGAATCTTAAATAAAGCAAGTATGCTGCCAGGCTGTGTTGCTTAAACTCATCGGCACTAATTTTTACCTTCTTCTTTTTATCTAAATTTTGGGGTTTCGACTTGTATGTAATACTGCAACGATCTCTACGATCATTCTATTTTGATCTAACGAAAAATGCACGAGAAAAGGAAATCTTCTAATGGGCATACAACGGACTTTATTATAGCGTATTGAATAAACGCCTGGATTCGTGACTAAAGAACTTATTTGAATTTTTACTTGCTTTTGAAAACGACTACCTAAACTTTTAAGTTGTTCGTTGTACCAGTCTGTCGCATCCTGGATATCGCGTAAGGCTTTTGGATCAATTAGTATCTTATACTCATGCATTATGATTTAAGCATTTTTGATCCCTTTTCCCAATCAATTAATTTGGACGGATTTTGCTTAATCTTGCGAATGCGCGCTAAAACCAATTTCTGATGTGCTTCAGGAATATCCGATTTTATTTTATTTGGATCGGCTGATAAACTCTTTTTATGCTGTGAAGAAATCAATATTTTCTTTGTTTCAGCCTTCGAAACTGACTTGCCTTTTCTGACTATATCTTGCATCTTTTGAAGGGTTTGAAGTAAATCTCGGGTATAGTCAAAGATAAAAAGTATTCTGGGATGTTTCAAGGAACGGATTTCTACCATTAGTAAGGAAAACCTGATATTTTTGAATGAATTTTGATTTGGCTTAATAATTCAATCTTAACTTGATAGCCAGCCTTCCTAAATGAAAAGTACTAATAAGTTTTTTGAAAAATGAAGGCTGCATCACTTCACGAAATTAAGAAGGAGCTTAGTGCCATTGATATGGACAAGCTTCAGGAACTCTGTCTGCGTTTAGCCAAATACAAAAAAGACAACAAAGAGCTGCTTACCTATTTATTGTACGAAGCCAGTGATGAGAATGCCTATGTGGAAAATATAAAGACTGACATTGATGACCTCTTTGGCACTGTGACAAAAGAAAATCTGTACTATGCCAAAAAAAACCTTCGTAAGATACTTCGAATGGTAAACAAGCAAATTCGCTATTCGGGGGTTAAACAAACAGAATTGGAGCTCAGAATCCACTTTTGCGCACTTATGAAAAATGGCATTCGTTTTAAAAGCAGCCAGGTACTTGTAAATTTATATCAGCAGCAGCTTAAGAAAATTCACTCAACCTTGACTAAATTGCCTGAAGATTTGCAGTTCGATTATCGGGGCGCAATAGCCAATTTGGCATAACATAGATGGAAAGACAACCCAACAATCCCTTGCACGGCCAAACACTTGAAATGATCCTTGAGCATCTGGTAGACCGCTACGGATGGGAAGAACTCGGTAACCGTATCGCTATCAATTGCTTCATTATTGATCCCAGCATTAAATCCAGTCTGGTATTCCTTCGCAAAACTTCCTGGGCAAGGAAGAAGGTGGAGGATCTTTATCTGGAATCAATAAGCTAATTCATTGGGTAACTCCACTTCGACATTTGACATTCAGAGTTTGGCGTTCGACATTTGCATCCATGTTGAAGGGAAAAAAATAATGTCGAATAATGAACGCCGAATTTCAAATGTCGAAGTAGGTTGGGTGTGATAACCAG
>JANYDR010000322.1 GCA_025363495.1 Cyclobacteriaceae bacterium
AAGCAAGGCGGTCAAGCCGAAAATAACTCCAAAGAGGAGCAATTCACGTGGACTGATATCGAAGCCAATTATCCATTTATAGTATTGAGTAATGGCAATCAAAACCATGACCACACTTATGGTAGAGGTAATCAGGATTTCAATTATCGCTTTATTTTTTAACAAAAGAAATTGACGTTTAAAAAGTACAATTGTCAATCGCATCGATTCGAATGAAATCAGACTTAATACGATACTGACGTATACTTCCTGGTTGCTGAAGAGTGTTCCAAGTTGCTCAATATTATTCTGAATGAGCAGAATAATCAGGTATACCAGCACTCCCTAGATGGGTGGGGCAAAGATCCTGAAAAATGGGTTATGGATAAAAATTCGTTTCATGCCGCCAGTATATTCTTTTTCAGTACTGGTAATTGAACAAGAAACTTTTCTGCATCACGGACCACTACTTTTTCCGTAGTAAAAAAGCTATATCGCTTGTGAATGTTTTCCAATCCAACACGGAAACTAGTCACTGGTTTCAGGCTACTGGTTTTTGTATTGTAAATAGTGAGATTTTTATTATCAACCGCGCTTATGTAAACCAACAAGGGATTGTCTTTATTAATGGTGTTGTGTTTTACTGCATTCTCCACCAGAAGTTGGAGCGTCATGGGAGGGATCATGGAGTCAAGAATGTTTTGCGGAACATTTATCTCTAATTGTAAATGATATTCGTAGCGGACCTGGAGCAGAAAATAATAAGACTTAACGAATTCAAGCTCATCGCGAAGGGGAACGAGTTTTTGAGTTTGGTGATTTAACACATAACGAAATGTATCCGCCATCCTGCGAATGAACTCTTCTGCGATTCGTGTGTCTTTGTAAAGCAAAGAAGACACTGTATTAAGACAATTGAAAAGGTAATGAGGGCTTATCTGACTCTTTAATGATTCGAACTGAAGCTCAAGCTGCCATCTTTCGGAGCGAAGTTGTTCGGCTTGCGTTACAGCATAATACCGATACGAGAAAAAGAGTCCGTAGAAAATCTCATAAATGAAGATCGTAATAATAAATAGCAGCGAGAGTTTCATGGCAGCCTCACCATTGAGCTCAAAAATATTTTTTCCAAGGATTGTAAAGAAAAGAATAACCAGCAATATGTTAGCGCCAAGTCCGCTAATGAAGCGTAGTAGAAAATTGTTTTTCCAGTGAATCACTTTATCCAGCAGGCGGTCAATCAGAAAGATCAAAAATCCGAGCACGTTTGCAATTGCAACGACCAAAAGATATTTCTCAGCCTGTAATTTAAAAGAAGGCACAACTCCTGTTTCACTATAATGTATGAACGTGAAGAACACGATCCCCAGGGAAGTGCACCCGATTACCAGCAATAGATACTTGCGCATGGATTGTTGGCGTGAAAGAGTGGGGGTAAACATTGCGACATGAAGCTACTGAATTTTAGTGTCAGATGAATGTATTTCAGGAGACGCTAGTCAATTGCTTTCATTGCTCTGCCGTAATATGTGTCAGATTCGATTTTTTTGGCAGCGGCGCGATATGCGTCTTTTAAAGAGGTATCGTTCAGTAATTTTATCTTTGGGGCGGCACGGGTTAATACTTCAGTGATGTAGTGATCAGATTCAATATTGCCAGCCGCCTGAAGTATGGCTTGTAGATTTTGCTTTGTCAGGTTCGGACGCTCGAGTGCTGTTTGTAAAAACGAGGCAGCATAGTGGTCACTGTCCTGTCCGCCAATAGTATCGAGAAGTTTTTGAAAAGTCTCATCGCTGAGATTCTGTTTTTTCATAAGCTCTGTAGCGACGATTGTGATATAGTGATCAGACTCAATGGTTGATGCTATGTTGATGAGATTGCTTTGGGCATCTGATGTAAGATTATTCTTTAACAGGTTTGTTAATACTTCCGTTTTATAATGATCTGAATCAATGTCTTTAATTGACTCAAGTGCCTTTTGATAGGAAGCGGCTGAAAGGCCCTGTTTGCTCAGAGCCTTATTTAATACTACGGTTTTGTAGTGATCAGATTCAATTGATTTTGTCGTGTTAATCATTTCAGAAATAGCAGCATCATTCAGGTTATTTTGTTTCAGGAGATTCGTAAGCACTTCAGTCTTATAATGGTCCGACTCCATCGAGGTTGTTGCCTGCATGATGATCTTTACACTTTCGATAGTGGCGGGTCCGCTGCGAAGTGCTTCTTTAATAACTTCAGTTTTGTAATGATCAGATTCCATTTCTTTAGTGGCTGCAAACACTGCTTCCGTAGCCTCCTTTGTTAACAAAAATTTGCTCATGTTTCCTTTCAGGAATTCTGTCTTATAGTGATCTGAATCAATTGTTTCTGCTACTTTTCTGATAATAGAGGCATAATCTTTCTCAGGAAGATTCAAGTCCATTAGAAAATTCGCATAAGCTGCTTTAACATGATCACTGTCAAGCTTACCGATTTCGTCAAGTACGGCCTTTGATCCGCCCTGACGATAGAATCGATTTACCCTACTTTCCGCGCCAATGGTTGTGCTGCGCAAAAGCTCAGGAAGAATCTCCGAAAGCCATTTTCTGCCTTCGGGTTCGAAGGCAACTGATGTACGTCCTTCATAATATTCGCGCTTTAAACCATTCGCCTGAGGAGTGATAACAATGGAGCGACGGCTGCCAAATACAGTTTTCGTTACCTCCAGATAACCATCCGATGACATGCTTTTGATGTCCTTATCGTCATCGGTCATCTCCACCTTACCACGTATTTCTACGTTGAAGCTGCCGACACCAGTTGACTTATTATAGGAGACTTTAGTGGTCCTATTGTTGGTGTAAACTTCAACCTGGGCGAAGACCAAAACGGTGTTGACAGTCAGGAAGCAGATCAAAAAGGCAGTGAGCGTTCTCATTTGATAGATTTTAGTCTATAGACGAGACAAAGGTGGGTCCGGGATACACCTAAATCAATAAGAATGACATGAGTTGTGGAAATTCTGTACTGAGAAGTGTGGAGTTGAGAGATGCGAGTCAAAATTTGCAATCAACTGTGCTAAACTATTTATTCTCACTTCTCGATTTTCTGCTCCTCTATCTGCGTTTCAAGTCTCTCTTTTTTAATGTCCAGCCTGATAAATGAATAGAGACTCATATAGATATTGGCGATCCAAACCAATGCAAAACCGGCAATTAAATAACCTCTCCATCCAGTCATGAGGAGCGTGTAAT
>JANYDR010000343.1 GCA_025363495.1 Cyclobacteriaceae bacterium
ATCGGATTGCCGCAATCATGGTATCTCTTATACTAACTTTAATAGTACTCGCCTCAATCATTTACTTTATGGTTGATCAGATAGCGGGCTTTTTTGAAGATCTTCCAACGATCAACAAACGATTAGACGAATTATCGACAATACTCCAGAAATGGATCAGAGAAACATTTAATGTTACTATTCGCAAACAGAACCAATATTGGAGCGATACGCTGGTAAAAATGCGGGCTTCGGGAACAAATATCATCGGAACAACCGTAGTTAGTCTTACGCAAGCCATCTCCTACCTGGTATTATTACCCATTTATACTTTTTTGGTGCTTTACTATAGGGATATGATAAGAAAATTCCTTGAGGAAGTATTTACTGATAGCAAAGAATCGCAAGTAAAAGATATTCTTCACGAATCTCAGGCAGTGTCTCAAAGTTATATTTTGGGCCTGATGATTGAAATGATGTTAGTATTTGCTCTGAATGCTGCAGGCTTTCTGATCATTGGGATTAAATATCCCATCTTCCTGGCGTTGGTTGCAGCACTCCTTAATCTCATTCCATACATAGGGATGCTCGTTGCCAATATTTTTTGTATGGTAATTACGTTAATATCATGCGAAGTTATTCTGCTGGGCGATGTGTTATGGGTGGGTATCGTTCTCGCCGTCGTTCAATTCATAGATAACAATTTTTTAATGCCAATGATTGTCGGGTCTAAGGTGAGAATAAATGCATTGGCAACGATCGTAGGAGTACTGGTCGGTGGAGCACTGTGCGGAGTCCCCGGAATGTTCTTATCTATTCCGGGCCTTGCGATATTGAAAGTGATCTTTGATCGTGTCACAGGCTTAAAACCTTTCGGAATGCTATTGGGAGATGAGCATTTTGTTGACAAGAGAAAGAAATTAAGACTAAAGAAAATAATTCCGGATGCGAAATCTTAAGATATTCTGGAAACTACTCAAGCTGTCTTTCGAAGAGTTCATTAATGATAACTCATTAAAATTAAGTGCGTCATTATCTTATTATACAGTCTTTTCAATCGCTCCGCTGGTAATTATTATTATTTCATTGGCCGGAATCTTTTTTGGCGTGGACGCCGTACAGGGAAAAATATATGGACAGATCAATGGATTGGTGGGCAACAGTGCAGCGATGCAAATTCAGGACATAATCAAGAATGTACAGAAGTCACAGGATAGCCATACTGGTGCCATCATAGGATTCATTGTATTAATGATTGGCGCTTCAGGCGTGTTTACTGAAATCCAGGATTCTATTAATTATATATGGTCAGTAAAGGCCAAGCCAAAGAAGGGGTGGCTAAAACTTATCATTAACAGATTGTTGTCGTTTTCTTTAATTGCCAGCTTTGGATTCCTCTTGCTGGTATCATTGCTTGTAAATGCAGTGATGGATCTTTTAAGTGATCGTCTCGTGGTTATGTTTCCCAACGCAACCGTTTTTCTATTCTATGTTCTAAACATTGTATTTATATTTCTGGTGATCTCCTGTCTCTTCGCCATCATATTTAAAGTACTTCCCGATGCAAGGATCCATTGGAAAGATGCGTTCATGGGGTCATCCTTTACCGCATTTCTTTTTATAGGAGGCAAGTACCTTATTGGATTATATCTCGGCAGTTCCAATATCGGCGAAACATATGGAGCAACCGCGTCAATAGTCCTGGTTTTGCTATGGGTCTACTACTCTTCTATTATTCTCTATTTTGGCGCTGAATTTACCAAGATGTACGCCATACATCATGGGGGCAAGATCACACCAAATGATACAGCAGTATTTATTGTAAAGCAGGAAGTGAAAGAGATTGATCTTTCACCAAGGAAAGAAGGATCGGTATCTAAAGAAGTAGAAAAAGAAGTGGTGCCATCGAAGATTGGGTGACAAAGGCCGTATAATTATTTATTTCGACTGATCATGCTCTTTGGATCTTTTTCAGCGGAAAAGTTTTTCACGTGTCCACCAAGACAATGATATCCAGACTATTCAAAATCTATAATAATCTATAAGTTAGCCCACCAAACAAGCTTACTATTAAATATATCATTACAAAAAAAACGATGATCTGACTTTTAGAATGTCCTTCATTTTTCCATTTCTTGATTAGCTCTTCTATTCTATTTGATTTGTATCTTTTAAAATTTATAAGGAAAAATAATAGAATCGAGATTATCACTCCCACTTCCGTAGCAATTTTTCCACATCATAAAATGCTTTTAAGCACTGATTTCCATTGGCACAATTCTTTTAAAAGACATTGAAACAAACACTTATTAAAAATGAAGAAAACCGTAACAATTATATGTAGTGCACTTTGCAGCCTCTGTATTTTCGTCTCGCTGGATGGATATTCTCAGGAACAAGAGACCGCAGAGGAAACCGGTCTCACACCTAAATTTGGTGTCAAGGGAGGCTTAAATCTTACCAATCTTTATGTTGACAATGTAAAGGATGAAAACGTGAAGGTAGGCGGTCACTTCGGCTTCTATGCCAAATTACCAATCTCAACCGGCGTTTCAATTCAACCTGAATTATTGTACACTAACAAGGGAGCTAAAGAAACGTATAGCAATTTTGCCCAGGGCTCCGGTGAATATCGTTTCAACCTGAACTATGTTGAATTGCCAGTTTCCCTTGTGTTTAACATCGTAAAGAATTTTAACATTCATGCCGGTGGCTATGCTGCCTATCTTACTTCGGCCAATGTAAAGAATGTTCAAAATGGAGATATCCAGGGTGTTACCGATCTTAATGCTGACAATTTCAATCGCTTTGACTACGGTTTGGTTGGTGGCTTGGGTGTTGACGTTGAGAACTTCACCATTGGCGCACGTTATAATTATGGCTTAAGAGAGGTTGGACAATCCGGTAACTTATCCGGCGACCTGACTAAGAATTCAAAGAATAGCGGAGTGACACTCTTCATTGGATTTGCTTTCTAAACGTCAATAAAAATTTAAGGGTATTCTTTAGCATCCGCTTACCCGCCAAATTTGTTTGGAGGGAAAGACGATTCTGACTAGGAGGGTTAGGGATCAGAGGCAGTGGAAAAAGATGTTGAAGGTACCCTTAATTATTTTGGAAGTGGAAAGACGAAAGTAGAAAGTGGAACGCTAGAACATACGGACACTACAATGCAGGGAAAGAAATAGTAAATGTGGTTCCTTCATTGGGCTTAGAAGAAACGGCGATGCTTCCCTTGTGAGATTGGACAATCGCGATCGCCGAAGCGAGACCAAGACCAACACCATTAGGTTTGGATGTAAAATAAGGCTCAAACAATCTCTTAATAACTTCTTCACTCATGCCACATCCATTGTCGCGAATAATAACCTCGTGCATGGTAGGCTTGGATTGAATACTAATATTCAGAATACCTTTCCCCTCCTCCATTG
>JANYDR010000359.1 GCA_025363495.1 Cyclobacteriaceae bacterium
TAACAATTTCCGTTTTTGCCCTGACAACAATTCTTCCACGGCCTGTGAGAAAAGCTTCTTGCACGCCGGAAGTTCCATAGATAATTCCCCCTGTTGGAAAGTCTGGCGCCGTGACAAACTTCATTAATTCCTGTATGGTGATCTCCCGGTTGTCAATGTAGGCTATAATGCCATCCACTACCTCCGTAAGATTGTGAGGAGCCATATTCGTAGCCATGCCCACCGCAATTCCGGATGAACCGTTTATTAAAAGGTTCGGGATCTTTGCGGGTAATACAGTTGGTTCGGTCAGCGAGTCATCAAAGTTCGGTTGAAAATCAACTGTGTCTTTGTTGATATCTGCCAGCAATTCTTCTGCTATTCTCTTAAGCCGGGCTTCTGTGTATCGCATAGCCGCAGGAAAATCTCCGTCAATAGAACCGAAATTTCCCTGGCCATCTACCAGTGTATAACGCAATGACCAATCCTGGGCCATGCGCACCATGGTATCATAAACGGATGCATCTCCATGCGGGTGATACTTACCTAATACTTCCCCGACGATACGTGCCGATTTCTTGTAGGATTTATTGTAATTAACACCCAGTTCCTGCATCCCGAAAAGGACCCTGCGATGGACAGGTTTCAGTCCGTCACGGACGTCAGGAAGGGCACGCGAAACGATAACCGACATCGAATAATCGATGTAAGCGCCTCGCATTTCGTCTTCAATATTGATCGGGATTATGTTCTGCCGGGGTGGTAATGCACTGGTCTCTTCTGCCACAATTGATAGCGATTATTTAAGAATAATTTTAACGTGCGAAGATAGGAAAAACCCACCGTATTAGTGGCAAGCTGATTGGGTTAAAATCACTTGAATTAGCACGATTTATGTGGTTTTTTATAGGAGGCATTAGGCATCAGGCATTGGGCATCGAAGTAGCCTCAATCTGACATTGCTCCAGACATTTTATAAGAATGAAAGCGACAACTACTACTTGCTTCTACTGGTATTTCGAAGGTTCCCTAATGCCCAATGCCTAATATGGGCTCAGCTTCTTCTTATTCTTCCCCTTATACTTGATCAGGTTAGGATGATTTTCCCCGTACTGCGGATTCTGTTTCTTGTAGATAGGATGTTCACGGCTCCGATATTCCCGATTTCCATGTGCATGATTCATCTGAATGCGGCAACCAGGAATAAAACATTTGGGCAATTCCGGAATGCTGTAGGTGATCCCCACATTGATATAAAAAGCATTGATGTTATGATTAATACTCTTCCCTGCCTCCGGAAGGTTAAGCGTGTAATTCTTGATTTCGAAAGAAGGCCTTACAAAAACTTTGAGGTATTCAGATAACTCACGCTCCGCCAATACACCAACATTAACATAAACTCCTTTTTGAATTGAAGTGCTAAAATTTGCTCCGGGGCTATACCCGCCAATCTGAGCGTCACCTGTAACGAGGTAATCCCCCACCCGATAAAATGAAACTCCAATCAATCCAAAATATTTACTCATCCATCCTGACGATGATGACGGCTGAAAGTTTGCAATCTTATCAGTGTAAGATATGGAGTGCAGTGACCCAATATTCATCATTTCATAAGAATACCCTCCTCCGATCCTGTACTTTCCACCCCATTCATAATGAACAGTAAGCTTTAGCGGTATGTTCAACGCATGTCCTTTAAATCCTAACTTGGCTGTATCAGAAGATGCCATAAAACTCGCCGGTGCGACAGAATTGTCCTTCGAAAATTGATTCACCCAATTGCTATAACGAACAGATGAAGATCCCTTTGCATCAAAAATTGAAGGCGGCCCCCCCTTGGGTTGGTAAATAGCAAATCCATCGAGCTTGTGACTTACAAATGTATTTCCGTATCCAGTGCTGAAGCTGAACTTAACATTCTTGAAAATGGACCTGGCGGGCTTCTTAATCTTCGCGTAGAAGTTATTGAGAGGGAAAGAAACGGCGTCTTCATCCTCCTCTTGAGCAACAGAGATAGTCGGAAGAAGCGTTGCCCCCAACAATAAAGCCAACGAGATGTAAATCAGTCGTCTCAGACTTTTCGGTTAAAAAGTTAGTAATTATTTAAAAAAGCAATAAAGTTTACCCGAATTAATAATATCCATAGGATGGATAACTACTTTCCAGGCTGCTAAAGGTATGAAAAACGGTCTGGCCCTTTTGCACCTGGTATGTAAAGTCGTGTTTTTGATCTCTGCCCTGTGAGTCAGAAGTAGTAAAAGTTACCTGGTTGGCACCGGCTTTCAACGCTACTCTTGAATAATAAATGCTGTGTGGTAAGGTCTGCCAGTTACGGGTGTCTGCCTTTTCCGTGAGGGCATTTATTATTCCGAGGACCGAGCCAAGAGTACGATCTTCCTTCTTCACCTCATACTCAGCCACCTTCTTTAGTGCCACGCGCACAAGAGCTTTGCTTAACTCCAACGTCATCCGCTCACTAAGACATTTGAATGCTACTTTGTTAACATCTTCCAGTAATTGAAGGGGTTGATCCTTGCCCTCAATTGTTAACCTGGAATTACTGAAGTAAACTGGGCGTTCAATATATTTTGGAAAGGCAACTCTGAAGACCTCAAGACTTGCCAGGCCTCTACGGTCCTTTTCCTCATAGCTGCCAAGGTTGAATGGAAAAGTAAGGCCAAGATCGGTGTTGGTGAAAATGATATAGTTGTCGCGGCGCGTGATGACAAAATTAATTCCCCACTCTGCTTTTACAGGACTCAATCCATTATGCCAGAAGAAAACCAGATCACCTCCATCCGACGGAACATACTGATAATCTCCCATACCGAGCTGCGTTTTATAACGCTCAAACTCATCATCCAGACCACTAAGTTTTGCTGTTCGGAGCAGGTCATATTTTAATTGATCCGGGGCTGTCATATTAAACAACCTTTTGTAGTCATCATCATATACATCCAATGCGTTTCGGTAAGCAATGAATGCATTGTTATAGTCTTTATCTGAGTCATAGATCAGGCCCATCAGTGTATTGATAAACGCGTCTTTGCGATATTTATTTGTTGATGCGTAACGGTCAGTAAGCTGCTGCAACCTGATATTAAGCCTCCTGCATTCCACAAGAGCATCGTCAGTTTTACCTAATTTAAGGTAGTTTAATGCCTTGAAATACAGCAACATAAGATGCTCGTGGTCTTCTCCTTTATAAGCCGTGAAATTGGGATTAGTTAGGTAGGAGCCCGCTTCCGTCAGGTAATTAATATGATAATCCTCTCCAAAAATAAAGGCCTTTTCAAAATACTCATTGCTCTCTTCATAGCGCCCCATAAGTGAAAGTAGCAAGCCATTATTGACGTCCCAGAGAAATTGTTTCTTACCGGCAGCTTCAGAGGGATGAGCGCGAAGAGTTGACAATGCTTTGTCGAGATCGCCCTTCTCAAATTCCTCATTGAATGTGAGGTTGGATTGATAGTAGGTTGCGCAGGAGGTCCAGGCCAGGAGGATAGTTAGTATTGAAAAAGCCTTTCTCATGCAGACAAGTATGGAGGGTATTCAGTGATCGGTATTCAGTAATCAGTTCTTGACAAACTTCTTTATCTCTTCCTGGCCGTACCAGATTCGTTTGTTGGTTTGCATGTCGGTGAGAAAAAGTGTTGTAACATAATTGACCACTCTCTTCTTCTGATAAACGTCTGTTTCAGAAGTCATCTCACCAAACAACATGAGATTCGCTCCTACTTCCATCCCCCATTGTGCCATCGTTTTGGGATCGGCGAAGTCTGCCTGCTGTGCGCGCTCAGTTCTTATCTTATCTCGAAAGTCATCCGATTCAACAAGTTCTGCCACACCAGAATTAAAGATGGCGAGTTCCATTTTCTTCATGTAGTTGTCAGCATCGATATGTTCACTGGTCTTGTTTTTCACAATCCCCACAATGATGGCCGGCTTCTTGCCAAGATCTTTTGAATACTCTTTAAATTTCTCGCTGCCCAATAAATTGGTAATCATTTTATCGGCTATCTGACGGGAGTCTGTATCATTCCAACGCCCGCTTAAATCTATTGACTGATTGGGATCGATGCGTGTAACAGATCGTGCACACGAAACCACTATGATTAATATGATTACTGTGATTACTAAATCAGATATACCTTGCTTCTTCATGTATCAATACATTAGATCAAAATTCCTGCCATCGGTCACACCGCATAGCTAGATCCTCTTGAGCCGTTGAATAATTTGTTTTGGGTTGGGCGATGAGAAGATCAGGTTTCCTGCAACCAACACATCTGCACCTGCATCTAGTAACGCACGGGCGTTTTCCAGGGTTACTCCACCGTCAATTTCAATTTTAGCCCCAGATTTTTTTGCCAGAATAAGCGCTTTCATATCCCGTATCTTCTGATATGTATTCTCAATGAATTTCTGTGCACCGAATCCCGGGTTAACGGACATAATAAGAACCATGTCGATATCCTGAATAATATTTTCAAGATCTACAATTGGTGTGTGAGGATTGATGGCTACCCCTGCTTTGGCACCAGCGTGTTTTATTTGCTGAATATTCCGATGCAGATGCGGGCATGCCTCAGCATGAACTGTAATTGAATCCGCTCCGACTTTGCGAAAAGCTTCCACAAAGTTCTCGGGATGCACGATCATGAGATGAACATCCAATGGCTTGTTGGCGTGACGCTTTATGGCTTCTGCTACCGGAATTCCAAGAGAAATGTTGGGGACAAAGACTCCGTCCATGACATCAACATGTATCCAGTCAGCTTCGCTTTCATTGATCATTGTAATGGCCTGACCGAGGTTTGAGAAGTCGGCGGCTAATATGGAGGGTGCTACGATTGGTTGCATAATTTGACCCTAAAAATAGCACTTTAAAGCTTCACAAAACGAAAGGTCTTTATGATGGAAGAGGTCTTTACTTTTAGCAGATAAGTACCGGCTGCAAGGTTGGACAGGGAAATGGTGACAGGGTTGCTCAACCAGTCAAGAGAATTTATGCCCGGAGTAGCCATTACCTTTCCCTGGGAGTCGTAGAAAGAAAGGTCGACAGTGCCTTCAGGGATATTTTTGAAAGCAAGATTCAATGTCGAGGCAGAAGGGTTGGGATAAATGAATACATCGTCGCCGGATTGATTCGACTCCAGATAGTGCTTTACGGCAATGTAATTTGGCAACCCGTAGCCAAGACTATTATTTGGTTGATTGCCTTTATCGGCAGATAATTTTACGGCTTGAACTATCTCTGCTGGCGTCAATTGAGGATACGCCTGTAGCAATCCTATTACCAAACTGGTAACAAGAGGTGCTGCCAGTGATGTTCCGCTATCCGTGCCGAGCGAACCATTTGGTAGTATAACAGAAGTGCTTTGTCCCAGCGCCACCACATCAGGCTTTATTCGGCCATCGGCTGTCGGACCGAATGAGCTGAAGGTAGATTTTATGCCGGATGAATTTACAGAACCTACGGCCAGAATACCATCGACATCAGCGGGAGGTGTAATAAATTTCCATGAGGAACTTCCTTCATTGCCCGCACTCTCAACAACGATAATCCCACGGTCTCTGGCGAAGGCTGCTGCTTTTGAAATGATGGCCGTTTTTCCGTCCAGGTTTGCACTGGTATAATTCATGGATGCATCATCGAAAAGGTTATAACCAAGAGAAGATTGAATTACATCTGTTCCGGCACTGTCTGCTTTCTCAGCAGCAAAGAGCCAATTATATTCTTCCACCCGATATTCGGATGAAGTATCTTCCGTAACGAACAGCATATAATTGGATTTATAAGCACCGCCTTCAAAGACCCCATCTAATTGTCCGGCAATAACTGAAAAGACTTCTGCGCCATGCGGGTCATATTGATAAACGTTATCGGAGTTGGAAACAAAATCCTTTGTCAACCTCAACCTGTTCTCAGCAAAAACTGGTTGAAAAGCAGTTGTCTTATTTACTCCTGGAAAGCCAGCATCAAAAATACTTACCAAAATTCCTTCACCATAGAAGCCTTCAGAATGCATGCTATCCAAACCGAGCATATCGATTTGCGTTTGTGTTGCTGATGGTGAGTCTGCTCCATTTTTTATCTTCAACTGCTTAGTCCTTCCTCCAATAAGTCTGGCACCCGGAGCAACGAGTGTTGCATTCGAAACAATCGGAAGTGATACGATTGTACTGATTATAGTTGGCGTGGCTTCCACCAGGACCGCGTTCATCCACCTCGATGTGAAGAATGTCTTTGCGCCAGATGCTTTTACCTGAGATACATAGGATGGATTAACCGGTAAGTCGTCTGTGGTTACAGAAATCTTACTATGTGCTCTTCTATATAGCGATTTATTTGAGAGAAATGCTCCCGGATCACTAAGAGAATATGGAGTGTTGTTCTTGTCTTTAAAAAATACGACGTAGCGATTACTCTGCTGGGCCCAAAGCGATGTTGAAATAATCGATAAGATAAACGCTAATCTACAGGCCCCCATAATCTTTAATAGTCTGCTTCATAATATTGCCATTCTCCACCACCTGGTTACCAATACAATCTCCAACAGTACAATACTGAAGCGTTGTAATTTCGCTATATACGATGCCCACGGATTTTGCATAGACAGATTTTCTTACGTCTTGCCCAACGATGGGATCGTTATCATTATTTTCAATGATCGTAACTGAATCTTCAAATGAAGCACCTGTTCCCTCAAATCTTTTCATCCAGTCAGTAATAACGTAATTATCACAATTAATGGAACCATCTGCACACCGGTCAGTTCCGCCGAGTGTATTAAGAGCATTTCCATTCCAGCTTTTTCCATCTGCGAATGGAAATTCTAACTTAACATAAGAGGTATTGCCTTCGACCAGAACAGCCTGAAATTGGTCCTTATGTGCCGACCATGTCTGGATTGAAGTCCATGGTTGCGAGGAAGTTGAGCGCTGAAACCGTTCCAAAACATAGTCATACTGCCCTAAAGAAGCAATCGAATCGGTAATTTGGATTTTCAATTCGTAAGTTGAAGAAACCTGACCGCCAAGTTGGGTATATGATGT
>JANYDR010000380.1 GCA_025363495.1 Cyclobacteriaceae bacterium
TATGGACACACCTCTCGGACAGTCCACTTCAGTACGCTCAGAACATCAGGGCTTTGGTCGATGTCATCGGAGTAGAACATGTTTGTATCGGAACGGACACAAAATTAACCCCGGGGTATCGACCTCCAAGTGGAAACGCTATTACCAATCAGAACAAAGAAAGAGTTGGTGAGCGCACAAACCTGGCCTGGCAGAACCAAGAAGCTGGATTCTATTACGCCGTTGTCGATGCGTTGTTAAAAACAGGCTTCACGGAAGATGAGATCGGAAAAATTGGAAGCAGGAATTTCTTGCGCGTGTTCGCTGCTTCAACAGCACGATAAAGAATCAAACTAAAATACTATGAGGCAACTGATTTCATTGATCACTTTATTGTTATTGTTGGTTCAGGGGCGAACGATTTACAGTCAACCGGCAACGGCACCTGGCTGTTCTGAACTAATCGGTACCGCGAAAGTTGTGTGCCTTGCCGAAGAATTTAAAGCGACATTAAGTAAAGAACAGGTGACTCTTTTACAACTCGACTACGAAATCGGAAATGCAAAGCGATGGTCAAATTTTCCGCAGGCATTTGCTCGTCCCAACCGGGTTGGTTTAAGTCTTGGATCTCTGAACGAAAAACAATTCGCGGCCTTTACTGCCCTAATGGCGTCCGTGTTGTCAAACAACGTTGCGAATGAGGGATTAGATGAACTGATCGGCGAGCTTGCAGCCGACAGCTACTTCGGTGAAAAAACCGGGAAGAAAGAAATATTCGGTGGCGACCATTATGTTATTGTCTTTCTCGGCAATCCGAGTACGAAGGAGTTATGGGAGTTAATGTTTGGCGGCCATCATTTCGCTTTCGCCAATACCTACAATCAAGGTAAGATTACAGGAACTACTCCCTCATTTAGGGGAGTTGAGCCAATGACACCAGTTGCTGTCGACGCGCATAACTACATTCCTCTTGAACAGGAACGACAGTCATTTTCCGAGGTGGTCAATTCGTTGACCGATGGCGAGAAAAGTGCAGCGAAACTTGTCTCCCCCATGAATGATATACTGTTAGGACCTGGCGATGACGGAAAATTTCCCGAGACAAAAAATGGAGTCCGTGTTGGTTTATTGACTTCTGAACAAAAACAAAAGGTTGTGACGGCTTTCACATTGTACATAAACGACCTGGCACCCGATATCGCCGAGCCAATAATGTCAAAATATATGGCGGAGTTAAATGACACTTATGTTTGCTATTGGGGCAGCGGAACAATGAAAAATCCGAATGATTATATTCGTCTCGACGGTCCAACATTGTGGATTGAATATTCCGCACAGCCCAGTCGCGACTTTCCTGGCACAACGCACGCGCATTCTATATGGCGCGACAGAAAGACTGACTACGGCGGAAATTGATTTGTTAATTATTAAACCTAAGCAATGAAAAAAATACTTCTACTAACTACCGGTTTTTTATTCTCTCTTTTTGTTTCAGCGCAACAATCTCCCGATTGGATAAAAGCTGCAGTGTTTATGCAAATCTACCCGTCCTCCTTCCAGGACAGTAACGACGATGGCATTGGGGACCTGAAGGGAATCCAGTCGCGCTTAGACTATTTGCAGTCGGTCGGCATTAATACCATTTGGTTAAATCCAGTATTCAAATCAGCCTTTGAAGATGGTGGTTACGATGTTATTGATTTTTATCAGGTTGACCCCCGCTTTGGCACCAATGCTGAACTTATCGAATTAGCTAATGAAGTGCATCGAAGGGGAATGCATATTGTGCTTGACCTGGTAGCTGGTCATACTTCCGACAAGAGTCCCTGGTTTAAGCAATCCATGGAAGCAGATAAAAACCTCCAGTACAGCGATTACTATATCTGGCCTTCGTTTAAGCCTGGTGACCTTACGGATCAAGAGGCAAGCCGGTGGGTTTCATCGACTGCACCACGCGGCAAATTCTACATTAAAAACTACTATGACATTCAGCCAGCATTGAATTTCGGCTACGCTAACCCAAACCCGAACAGGCCCTGGGAACAGAGCGTGAACGCTCCTGGTCCTCAGGCGGTGCGAAGGGAAATGCAAAATATCATCACCTTCTGGTTAGAAAAAGGGTTGGATGGATTTCGTGTTGATCTGGCAGCAAGTCTTGTGAAGAATGATCCGGACAAGAAGGCAACTATAGCTTTATGGAAGGAATTGAATTCCTGGTTTGATGGCAAATTTCCTAAAGGTATTTTGATTGCCGAGTGGTTTAATCCAAAGGAATCCATTGAGGCAGGATTTGATATTGATTTTCTCAGACCGGGAGCATTAACATCTGCTTACGCCAGAGGACAAAAGACGGATGCAAAGGTATATTTTGACAAATCAGGAGAGGCGAGCCTTACCACCTGGAAAACCTATTTTGAAGATCAGTATAAAAGCACACTTGGCAAGGGATATCTTTCCTTGCCAACTGGCAACCATGACTCGCCACGGATTCGGAATGAAGAACGGAAAAGTGTTGAGGAAATAAAGGTATTAATGACTTTCCTGCTTACACAGCCAGGTGTCCCGTTTATTTATTATGGAGATGAAATCGGGATGAGGTATGTTCCGAATTCGCCTGATGTAGAAGGTAGCCGAAACCGATCTGGCTCACGCACACCGATGCAATGGGATGAAAGTATCAATGCAGGATTCTCAACTGCCTCCAAAGACAAGATTTACATTCCTCAAGATAATGAACCCAACAGACCATCAATTCTAAAACAAGAGAAGGACCCCCAGTCATTATTGAATTTCGTGCGTACTTTGCTAAAGCTCCGTGCAAATTCCCCAGCGCTTGGTAACAATGGAGCGTGGGCCTTGCTAAATGACAGCAACCAAAGTTATCCTATGATCTATAGTCGATATTCTGGCAGTGAGAAGTATATCGTCGCGGTTAATCCTACCGATAAAAAGGTAAATACAAGTATTCCAACGCTTAATGCAAGCAAAGTAATTTATGTGTTTGGAACGTCAGGAAAAAGCGCCTACAAATCAGGAAAAACTCTGGATGTGATTACACTCCTACCGCTCTCATCAGCTATTTTTAAGATAGATTAGCAAATGAGATTGGACTGCCTTCGCCAAAAACCGTAGTGACTATTCACGATAAAACATAAACCTTGAATGTGTCCAACCGCTTCGACTCCTGAAGTTTCCATACTTTATGGATGGTAGTTTCATTAGATGCTTCGATAATATGCTCGGAAATCAGGTTGGTCAATGACTTTCCTTTTGATTGAGTGGTTTGACCCAGTCGCTCATTCCATAGTATCGATCGCCTCTTGTTAAACAAGTGTGCACTGGGCTCATACCAAAGATTCCCTCATAAATGGTGTCAAGGCTTTGGGTATCCCTCAGTTCATCGGCTACTGAAATATTTCTTATCGTAGACATACCTACAGCATGGGGAACAAACAGATACCCAGGAAAAAATGATCTGAGCTGATCCTCAAGCTTTTTGAATGCCTCGTAATACTCGAACACCGGTGAGATTGTGATAGCGTGAGTTGCAGCGAAATTGCCCTTATTAAAATCTTTTACTCTCGACTCAATTTCCAATAACGCTATCGAGCTGTCAACTCCATGAATAGAAAAGAATGGCCCAATGATACTGACATAGAAGCGGAGACTTTTTTGTCGGATGAAATCAGTTTTCTTATCCTCTTCAATGATTACCTCTCCAAAGAAACCTCCACTTGCAAGTCCGGAAAGCCGTGAACTGGTTTCTTGAGTATTTTCTTGATGTTGGATGTCAGTTTCCCCCACTTGTCACGATAAGCTTTTTGATTCAGGAATTCTTTGTTAATGATATCTCCCCTTTTCTTAAAACCCGGAAAAGATGCGACGGTTTTTGAGGTTAACCTCTTTGGCTTCCCAACGGGAAAATACTCTTCAATTGTATTAGCAATCGAAGTGAAATCGTGATCCCTGTATTGGTTTTTAAAAGGGTGGAGGCGCATGACTTTCTAAAATAAATCGCTTTCTATTTAACACTAGAAAAGTTGTTCTGGAGAAACTGCTAAAAATTCTCGCCAGGGCAAACCGCTATTCCCAATGAGTAAAACTTTATCGGGCTCAAACTGCTTCTTAAACGCCTCCATGCCCGGAGCTTTTTGTGTGGCTCCGCTTTTCACTTCAAGGCCAATCACTTTTCCTTTTTTCTCCATCACAAAATCTACCTCATCATTTCTGTGTCGCCAGTAGTGTACTGTATACCCTTCGCTTAATTGATGACTCACAAGATGTGCACCGATAGCAGCTTCTACCCACCGTCCCCATACTTCTGGTTTTGACTTTACTTCTTTCAAAGACTCACCTTGTTGTGCGGTCAGGAATGCCGTATTGTGTACCTGGAATTTCGGACTCGAAGAACGTTGTCTCAGTTGTTCACCAGTGTATTTTTCAATCCCGGCAAGCAGGCCTGCAGTGTCGAGCAATTGCAAGTAGTGTGCTAGGGTTGTAGTATTACCCGCATCCTGCAGTTGTCCAACAATCTTGGTATACGAAAGCACCTGGCCCGAATACAAACATCCCAACTCAAAAAGCTTTCTCAACAAGGCGGGTTTGTCAACGCGAGTAAGCATGAGAATGTCTTTTGAGATACTTGTTTCAATGAGCGCATCATTCACGTATTTCTTCCAACGGTCCTCATCGCTCATGAGGCTGGCCGCGCCAGGATATCCGCCAAACCAAACGTATTGTTCAGCCGTTACACCAAAGGCCTGTTCCATCTCACCGAACGACCAATGACCAAGGTAAGAAGTTTCAAATCTTCCTGCGAGTGACTCTGTTAAACCTTGCTGCAGCAGCAAACGTGACGAGCCTAGCAAGATCACTTTGATATTATTCTTCGCTCGCGTGTCTTCGTCCCAAAGCTTTTTTACTACCTCGCTCCAATTGGTGATTTTTTGAATTTCGTCAATTGCCAAAATGAACTCGGAAGCTTCCGTTGATTTCAATTGTATGCGCGCTGCTTCCCACTGCTGTTCCAGCCAGATCTCTCCCGAATTAGCCACCGCATCCGCGGAGACATAGAGATTTGGGAAGCCTAGCTTATCTAAAACCTGGCCTGTAAGAGTGCTTTTGCCCACCTGACGAGGCCCCATAAGCACTTGGATAAAGGCTCTTGGTGCTTTCATACGGGCTGTAAAATGCTGAATATAAGGCCTTTCAAACATGATTTACAATTTACTCAATGAAGTGAGTAAATGTACTCAACTGCAGAATAGCAGTCAATTCCGGTTTACTCGATTAGCAGTTTCAGTTGCTATTACTTGGTCGTTACTAGGATCTTAAATCCACAATAAGGGCAAAAAGCATACAACCTGCTGTCCAATTGACTAAAGCAGTTTTCACACGTCAATAGCTTTTCAATAACGGGTGGCAAAGACATCGTCGTCTTAACTGTAAAGGAGTCAGGAATCTCCTTCAAAAAACTTGACTCGTTTCCTTTCTCGGTAATAAGGAATAGTTTGTCCTTCGCACGTGTGATAGCGACATAGAATAACCGGCGTTCCTCTTCCAGCGGTTGGTCGTGATTTGACTTTTTGATAACCTGATAAATTCTATCCTCTAGCCAAATATCGGGAAATCCCCCATAGCCGTCGGTGAGGCCGATAATAAATACAACTTTTGCTTCCAGACCTTTGGCTGCGTGGATAGTTTTATATTGAATTTTAATCCCTTCTTTCTTGAATCGAAAAAAGTATGGAGAAAACATCTTACTCCTCCGATAAAGAAATAAGATATCGTCGGGCAACAGACCATCTTTCAATAATTCCTTAACCCGATCGGTACAAAACTGATAATTCTCATATTCTTCATTGCCAGCATAAACAACAATTTTATGCTCAGAGATTTTGGAGGCATGAATTTCCTTGTCTACTTTAAACTTATTCCTTTTAATAACTTCATTACTTGCACCGACTATATTCTGTGTGCTTCTGTAGTTAAGATTTAATTTTATCACAGCGGAATTTGCAAAGTGCTTTTCAAATTCAATGATGTAACTGACATTCGAGCCTCTGAATCCGTAAATGCTTTGCCAGTCGTCACCGACACAAAATAATTGAGTCGCGTTCGTAAGCAAAAGCTTAATGAGTTCAACTTGTAAATTATTTACATCTTGAAATTCATCGACCAGGATATATTGATATTTTGTCCGATATCGTTCCAGAATTTCATTTTGATTTTTGAATAGTGATATCGTCCGGGAAATCATATCGTTGAAATCCAGATAGGATTTATCTACACAATATTGCTTGTATCGTTCCAAAACTGGTAGAGCGAGCTTGTAAAAATCCCGTACTCGCTCGTGTTGATCATCGCCAGCTTGTTTCTTAATATATTCAATATCTAGACTCTCAACTTTGATCATGTCTGTCACACGAATCACTTGGAGCAAAAAGTCCTTCACGTCTTCGTGGTAACCATTGAATTCCTCACGATAGTCAACCAAGCGATTTGAGTAATCCGCCTTTGAAACACGATTCTTTACAATTTTGTCGAGCGTGTGATTAAAGAGAGCGGAGTCTTTAGTCATTGACTCGTATGTGCGCACGAGTAGCAATTTTCCCAGCTCAAATTGCTCTTCTTTGTCCTTCATGGAAAAGCTAATGTTACTATTGTGCTCCAGATACATGTCCGCTGCTGGAATGTAGAAGTCGGGATTAAAATCGAACTGTTTAACATTCAGTAACGGTTCGTACTCGAATTGAAGGTTGTGACGATAGAGCCAATCAGCAACATATTGCTCTGATTTAGAGCGCACCCTTATGCCATTTAGTGTTGTGAAATATTTACCGTCCTTAGGAAGCTTTCCTCGCGTTTTTTCGATATGAATTTTATCCACAAAGTAATCGAGGATGTATCTCTTGAGGTTTATGAGATAGCCACTGTCATTGCATAGCTCGATCAATAACTTGTGAAATACCTCATACGCTGTCTCAGGGGCAGTATACTTGGATGCTTCATCATCCTCATCACGTTTTTCATCACCAATAATGCGGAATTTATTATCAAACTCGTTTACGCCATGGTTTCTGAGAACTGAATAGCAAAAGCTATGAAATGTTTTTAGAGTTAAATTTTCGATCCATTTAAAGCGCTTTGAATGATTGCGCCTTTCTTTATCCTTTTCAGCGGAAGAAATATTTTTATCTGCAATGATTTTCTGAAAAGTGCCTGCTTGATCAGCTGTCATAATCAGTCTGTCAATCATCTCATTGGCAGCATTCTTTGTAAAGGTAATAGCAAGTATAGAAGATGGACTGACTGATTTCTCTTCAATGAGATAAACCAACTTTTGCAAAAGAGTTTTTGTTTTTCCAGATCCAGCACCAGCGAGTACCAAGAGGCGTTTGTCTTCGCTTACTACTGCATCTCTCTGCCTGTCATTTAGGGCGGTAAGATCCGTTTTCACCTGCTTAAAAATTGGGGAAAGATTTGCTCAGAGTCATC
This sequence comes from Cyclobacteriaceae bacterium, assembly GCA_025363495.1. GTDB lineage: Bacteria > Bacteroidota > Bacteroidia > Cytophagales > Cyclobacteriaceae > ELB16-189. Next base: position 7,477 of record JANYDR010000380.1, read on the forward strand.
AAGCCTCGTCTAAGTTGGTAAAAAATTTTTGTTTTCTAACCTGGCTGATTTGGGCGGGCAATAAAAAAACCACTCGTGTTGTGAGTGGTTTCATTTTCAGTGACCCCGCTGGGATTATCCGTTTACAATCTAAGCCAATTTCATTTTACTTTTTACAATGTAACTCATTGATAATCTGATATGGTACGTTGCCTTTGGTAAAAAGACATAATGTCGAGATTATATATTTTTGTCCGCATTAGTGTCCGCAAAAATAAGAGCAACATGATCAAATACTATTTAGATAAACGGAGTACAGGTGAAGCTCCAATTATCCTCAGCCTTCAGTACCGGGGTCAGCGATTAAAGGTTACTACTGGAAAGAAGATCGAACAAGATAAATGGGATTCAAAAACGTGTCGCGCAAACCCGCGCAAATACAAGGCCGGACCCACCGAATTTAATAATTGGCTCAATGTCGTATCTAACGAGACACAAGCCCTTCTGAATAAAAATGAGCCGATTACCAAGCATGACATCTTCAAAATCATTAAAAAAGCTAACGGCGTCGAGTCGGAAGAAACATTTTTCGGTTTCGCTGAATCATATATTCAGAGTCAAATTAAAAAGGGTGAGTTAAAAGCATCAACCGCAAAAGCATGTAAAGTAAGCCTGAACCATTTACGCGGCTTCAATGCTAGGGTAATGTTTGAGGACATCACCCTTGATTTCCGCGATCGATTCTTAATTTACCTTAGAAGTAAAAACCTTAGTACGAATTCAATTGGCGGCCACATCAAAAAATTGAAGTGGTTCATGAATGCTGCTCTTGATCGCGATCTTCATTCCAATCTGGCATTTAAGAAGACATCTTTCTCCACACCAAAAGAAGAGAGTGACCAGGTCTATCTCACGCGGGAAGAGCTCAAACTATTCTCAAAGGAAAAATTATCGGAGAAATACAGGAGAGTTGCCGATGCATTCGTTTTGAACTGCTCACTCGGCATGAGATTCGCCGATCTGCATCAAATTCAAAAAAGCAACTTTATTAAAAAGGGCGTAAACTATCAGTTACACATGATACAGGCAAAGGGAGGCCAAAAAATGGTAATTCCAATTCCTAAAGAAGCTTTGCCATTATTGAGAAGGTATAAATTCACCTGCCCCGTGGTACGAGATGGAAAACTAATTTCAGTTCAAAAGTATAATGAATATTTAAAAGAAGCTGCTGAGAAATGTGAATTAACCAGTGTTAGACAAGTCAAAATCGGAGATAAAATTGAATCTTTTCAATTATTCCATTTAATTAAAAGCCATACAGCAAGAAGATCATTCGCGACCAATCTTTACTTGGAGGGAGTGCCAACCCAACAAATAATGGCAGTCACCGGCCACAAAAAGGAAGAGACGTTCCTGTTATACATTAGGGCTGATCAGTTAACAAAAGCTCAGGGGCTTGAAAAGCATTATCGAGAAAAAGAGCAGAAGCCTGTTATGAAAATAAACCGAGCTGCGTAGAAAAATCTAATTTTTGCGTGCTGATTCATACTTAGAGGTTCGGTTATTAAGGGCAGGCCTCGTGCCTTCCAAAACACTAACAACTCTACTACTAATCTCAGGATTTTCAATAGCCCCTGACACAAAGGTCACTGCATTCAATTTGTCCTTAGCAATGGTCATTTCAATTATCTGATCTGCATCACAAACCACTGCAAGGTTTGGATTGTGTGTAACAATAACTATTTGACGTCTGAGTTTAGCCTTCTTAATGAAGTGAACTAGATATTCATACACACTTTCGTTGTCCAGATTTTCCTCTGGCTGGTCAATAATCAATGGAATATCATCTAGATCAAGAAACAAATAGAAAATTAGCAGAAGAGCACCTCGCTCTCCAGGAGATAATTTTGAAAGGCCTTTATCTCCGAGTTTGAGTTTAAAAGTTGGTCTTAGATACTCTAGTCCATATAAGAAATCGTAAAGGTCTGTTGTCTGATATCCCTTCTTTAATTGATCTTGCACTAAACGCTCAATTGAAGGCGCTTGCCGTTGATCGAAAAATAAATAATTTATTACTTTATCCAGAAAGCCAGAAATATCTGCCGCCTTTGTAAAATCAAATTCCTCACAGATATCTTCCAGCTGTTTTAAACCTTCAACTCGACCTATAAATGAACCTTTAGCCCCTTGATTAATATGATCGAAAAACTTCTCTACAAATCCTTCCAGTATAAATGTTGCATCAAATTTGATCTGATGATCAGTCATTAAGTCGCCGAAATCTGTAATGAATTGTGAAACGGGTTTGTATAAATCTTTAAATAGTTCAATTAATTCATTCTTTTTATTGAATATGGTTAAAGTATTTAACGATCGAGATTTGTAAAGGGCGTCAAGATCAATTTGGACTTGACTGGCAGCATAATTTATTTGATCCTTTAAGTATTCAATACTCCCCTCCTTAGACAGCGATCCCGTAATTTCCTTCTTGAGGGAATTCCAGTTCTCAAGATCATATAAATACTTTTGATATAGTCTTTGAGGCTCGCTAAGAGCGTTCTCCAAAACACTTATCTCGCTCTCAAAACTCATTAAATTGTCCGTAAGCCCCTTCACGGTGTTATCCCCTTTAAGAGACTTCAAAATCTCGGCTCTTCTTTTTAGTCTGTCATCTCTTAACTGAACAATTGAAACGGTTGTAATACTTAATGTGATTAACGGATCAATGTCTAGGCCATATTTTGATAGAATTATCTTTTGCTCTGATTTGACCAAATTGAAATTACTTTCTAATCTTTCAATGACTTGAATTGACTTACCAAGATCCACAACTTCTATTGCCAATCTAGCGTCTTCTATATTGAGCGTCTCAATGCCCTCGACAGTAGATCTCTTTTGATTCTTTAACTCTTCTATCTTCTTTGAAAACTCAGCATTCTTCAATTGGACCTCCTCATCCTCAAGCGGGGCTTTGACTTCGCCGGGCTTATTAGATTCAATGATACCAAGTTCTTCCTCTCTTAGTTTAAGTTGATTACTTAAACCTTCCTTATAGTCCTTTCTTGTTTTTTGCTCTAGCTCGTCAATTCTTATGTTCAGGCTACCAATTGCAGCCCTAAGCCTCTTCTCGTCGTTTCTAATTTCCTCACTTTTAAAATTAATTATCTCATCGATTGAGCTTTTCCCAAGCCTGTCACTATCTGGCAGTCTACTAAAAATAATCTTCTTGATCTCTCGCTCAAATTCCAGCTCATCCTCGCTTACACACAAATTCTCTAGAAAATTTTGTGGTATGTATTTAACTCTCTCCGGTTGGGTCTTATCAATAGACGCAAGTAATTGTCTGGTCTCCTTAACACCGCTCTGCCATGTAAGCGTGCCGTCGAAAGAACCCGCCCTATTATAGGGTTTAGGACTTTTGAATTTCCCTTTAGTTAGGAATGAATAACTTTCATTGTGAGAATTGCCACAGAGCGCCAAAATATCGGCTATGGCGCTTTTTCCATTTCCTTTTCGTCCAATTATTGCGACAAGGCCAGTATTCATCGGAATTTCTAAATTATCGAACCACTTTTCCGGCATTGCGTCTTCCTTCTTTTTTACGGATAAACTCTTGATGTATTTACCGGGGAAAGACTTAACTCTCTCAAGAATTAAAGGAATTTCTCCTACAAACAATCTATCTCTTTCATTAAGTAATTGCTTCAAGCCCTCAAAAGTCGTGTCAGCCTTTATCCAGGTGAAACATTTACCTATTCTCATCTTATCCAATGACGACGAATTATAGTGAGAATCACTACAGTCTAAAAGGAGGTCATTGACCTTCTGTTCAGTTAGTTTATTCTGTGCAACTGCGAACTTTTCCGTTGATTCCGAACAAATAAAAACAAGGTCAACCTTATTAATGATGTCCTTCTTGACGGCAATGCTTTGATCATTCCAGGAAAGGGACTCCCACTCAGTTTTCCCGATTGCAGTGAGAGCTTTACCCTTTAAATAAGTATTGTTCTCAAGAGTATCGAGAATATATTTTTCATCAAGATTGAGGTTATTAAATCCTTCTTCCAGATCGGACCCAAATTTGGGAAGCTCCGCAGCTGGAACCTGTGACTTAATAGCCCGACCTAAATCGGCCAAGCTATCCCTGGTTATTATTCCATTCCATATTATTCCGTCAAGCCCAGGCTCCAGCTTATACTTGCCCTGCAAGCCATTCAGAAATTGGGCCTCCAAAATTTCAGGTTTCAGTTCATCTGAAAAAACCACGTGAAAATTTACTCTTTTAAAGTCCTTGTGGCCGGCAAACTTTTCAATTCTGAACTCAAGAACGGGCAATATCAACTCGATATTCTCCAAGCGACCATTTTTCTTATAATTAAGAACTCGTTTATAGCCATCAAGAAATAAATAATCATTGATCCCTATAACCTTAAATTCACTCGGGAGTTTCTCGATATCTTTAATAAAGCTCTCCCATTTCTCATCCTGAGTAGTTCCTTCAAAATGATTTATTAGGGATTCTGGAGTATGCACATGAAGATCCCACTTCTTCCAAAGTGAGCCAATTTGATCCATCATTTTATGGGATTTTAGAAGGAGGAAGATACTAAAAACACTTGTTTTTCCTTAATAAAAATACGTTCAACTTGACTAAATCATTCCTTCAATCAATCACGTAAAGAGAAAACAAAATCCTTCCAACTGAAGTACAAATGGATAATTTCAATTCTATGGAAACACAAATCGCAATCTCCAGACAAAAACTTTACGAAATGGTTTGGGCACAACCGTTCCTAACGCTATCCAAAAAGTATAAGATATCGGACGTGGGCCTTAGGAAAATCTGCAAGCGAATGGACATACCTTTTCCCAAAACCGGCCACTGGCAACGAATTAGAGCTGGCGCCAAGATCCCTATTCCAAAGCTGAGTACAAATCTCGACATTGACGCAACGATCAAACTTGAATTGAGAAATCAAGAAGCAGAGTCCAACGCCAATTCTGAGTTCGCCCTGCTACAACGGGAAATTGAAAACGATTCAAAGGTCTCCCTAGACGTGCCGGAAAATCTTTCATCTCGCGATCCCCTTATCTCGATAGCTCGTGCTACCCTAATTGACAATACTTACTATAAACATCGACCTGATGACATCAGAAATACCTATGTCAATCAGTTAAATATAAAAGTATCGCGATCACAAGTAACTCGAGCTTTGCGCTTCA
>JANYDR010000381.1 GCA_025363495.1 Cyclobacteriaceae bacterium
TCGAGCTCTTCCAACACAGTGATAGGAATGCCGATATCATGCTCATCAAAATTCAGGATGCTATTGTGCTCAAATAAAATGACGGACGTGTCGAGAATGAAAACCTTTTTCTCCTTTTTAGTAGTTTTTGTCATAGTCAAAAAAATAATTTTTTACCCAGCGCCACAAAATAAAACCGCGAAGACACTTCCTTTAGGGACTTAATAAGTTCCCGGCAGGCATAAGCAGTATCTTCGCGGTATCCAATCGATGGTCTAAACTAAGCGAAGCGGAGCCAGAAAAGCAAAAGATTGGGTTAATCTTTTTGTTATGATATGGTAAGAGCTGGAACAGGTCGCTTTCTACCTTCTAATCATGATGGCAAAGGACCTTAAACATTTCTCGGAAGGGTCAACGTTTGCAATGAAGCGAAGAATATTTTGGGTCGTCTCTTCTTTTGTGAACGCAATCTCTTGCTTTGTGAAAAAGAAGAGCAGATAATTGATTTCAAAGTCAAGGTCTGTTGACACCTCGTAATCAAGTGCTTTTGAACGAGGGAAGTCATAATCTTTTTGACCAGTAAATTTTTCACTCCTTTCCAATTTATTGGGATACAATTGTATGCCACCGCTTTCTGAAAGAATGAAGATAGTGAGATAGCCATCTTTTTTTGGTCGAATCTCAAAACCAAGTTTGTCGGGTGAAGAATAATTTTCTCTTAAATTTTTTACGTCCAATTCAAAGCCTGGGTCTTTGGCATTTTTATGAAGAATAACCGTCGCATTAATCCAGACTTCATAAATCCAATTGTTAAACTCATTGATTCTTTTTTGTTCCTTAATGATCTTATAGTCCACGACTTCACCCGTGATGCTGTTTGATACGAGGGATTCGAATTTTTCATTTGACTCTTTTGGATTTTCAGACCGGTATTGAAGTGTGGACTCAAAAATATTTTCCGGAACGCCTGCGGTACGAAGGGCCTCTACTTTGGCCTGGTTGAGCGCATTTTCACGGGCTTTGGATGGAGTGATGTCGTTAGAAATAACCCATTCTCCTTTTACATTTTCGACATTCTTTTCCTGACCTGAAACCAGGAAGGGAACACATACCGTGCAGGCAATAAAAAGTAGTCCTGTTTTAAATACGCGGGCGTTCATAGAAATTTATAACTATAACAATTTCCAATTCAACCATTTATCGCCGAGGTCGGGTGCAACTAATACCTGAGGTGTCTGCTTTACGCTGTTTTCGATCAGCGATGCCTTTGGTAGTTCAGAGTCAAGATAGTTTCGGAGCTCATCCAGCGTCACGTTCCCTTTTGTTTCTTTTAGTTTACGTAGCAAGTAGTAAGTAAATAGGCCGTGTGATTCTTTGGTTAAGGGAAGTGAAACTTCTTCGCCACTCGCTGCCGTAAAGGCAACGATATTCCCTTCGATTATATCTCCTTTAGGTTTTACTTTCACCGTGCGTGCTGCTAACAGTCCGTTTTCTCCCCGGCCTCCACCACTGAAGCAAGCATCAAGGAATACCAAAATTTTTGATGCATTGGAAGAGGCTAGTTTGCTATATAAGTCTTTTAAACTAATGCCGTCTTTAAGATTAGATGCCGTGACATCCACTGGAATCAGATAACCCTGACGTGTTTCAAAATCAGGTAATCCATGTCCTGCGTAATAAAATACAAGTTCTGATCCTGGATTTAGTTTTACTAATTCAGTTATCCTTTCAAGTTCCCGGCTCATCTGCCCACGGGTTGCATCCGTGAGCATAAAGACTTGCTTGTCAGGAAAACCAAGAGTTTTCCTGACATACTCGCGAAAAACAGATGCATCATTACGGGCAAAGTCTACGTTTTGATCGCTCTGTAGGCCAGTTTGAAACCTTTTGTAATCTTCATTGCCAATAATCAATGCAAAACGGTTCTTACTTCCATATAAATTTATCGGAATGTCTTTGTCTACATCAGAATGCAGAGAAGCGGGGATGATCGTGACATTCTTAAATTCTTCACCCTGAATATTAACATGGGCAGTTGCGAGTGGCTGGTCGATTCTGGCGGAAAAAATTTTCGCCGAACCATATTTACCATGCTTTTCCCTGAGACTAATTTTGATTGGAATTTCTTGCGTGGGGTATCGCGCGGTAACAATGAATCCATTGTTCAATCGTACACTCTCACCTGGTTTCAGGCGGACAATTGGATGATGAGGTGGTTCCAGGTTCAAAACATATTCGGGCAGCTTCACTTCGACAGTAATTTCTTCGGCGTTGCCGGTGCCTGTATTTTGTACAAGCACCTCAAGGTTGGCCGGATAATTATATTTTAATGTTCCACCTGATTCCGAACTGAAAATGCCGTCGGCGGCGATCACCTTTGGTGGTTGGAATGAAGTGATTTCAAATTCCACTTCTACCGGTGAACAGTCCAGACCGTTGGGCTCGGTTACGGTAAGTTTAAGCAATGCCTTTCCGCTGTGGACGTTCATCCCTGCTTTTAAGATAGTGGTTATGGTTTGCTCTTTCCCAACACCAATGGAGGGGATCGAAGGATTAGCAATGATGATATCTTGTGTTATGCCGGTTAACTGTGAACGCATCTTCAGTCCCCTGGCTGCGCCATTACCTTTATTGATTAAGATAAATTCTACGGTGGCAATTTCTCCGGCATCTATGCGATTATTGCCATCGGTATCGGTAAATGAAATTGAATTTTCTTTTACTTTAAGAAGGGGAAGTTTCGGACCTGAATTCCCATCCGTTGGATACACAAACAGCAGTATCAAAAGAGATCCGATGATGGAACTTTTATGATATGCATCGATTACTTTATTGAAAAAGAGAGACTTCATAAACCTGGATCTTTTCTAAATACCTTTATTTCCGACAAGGCTATAGTTAAGGCCGGCTATAGCGTTGTTCTGGGTTGGGGATCAGGCAGGGGTATTCTAATGAACTGAAGTATTAAACGTTTCTGCGGTAATAATAGATATAAAATTCAGGAGAGTTTTTAATCTTCTTTCCATGGAAGTGATCATGTCTTGCAAATAGAGATCAACCTTCCTTGGTTTTTTATACATACCGAACTTGCTTGAGAATAATGTCCCTCAATTGAGGTTTAAGCGCTTTGATAGAAACGAGATCAATTTTCCGGTTAAGCTCTTTCTCCAGAAGGTCGCTTAAATCAAAGAATTCCCAACCCAGTGGCTATGAAAATTCTACAAGAACATCAATATCTGAATCTTCGGTTTGATCGCCGATGGCAAATGAACCAAAATAACCAATCCTTTTCACGAAGAATTTCCTCTGAATCAAAGGTTTTAATTCATAAAGTCTTTTTTCGAGATCAGTTGCATCAATCATAAAACAAAGATATAAAAGCTATACGCTTTTGACTCGTGATTTCAAACTCTTGAAAACAAATCACCTTTATCTGTTGGGGTTATTTTAAGCACATTGGCAAGCACAAGTCGGATAATTTTGCGTGAAGCCATGTACCGATTCAGCCCAGTCAGTTTTGAAAACTCCTGCAAACTTATACTTGGCTGATTTCCCAGGAAATGGATAATCTTCTGTTCTGCTTCTCCATAGACTAACCGCGTGCCGTTCGGCGATTTACGCCGACGGATTATTTCGCTCATTTCGCGACTGGCTTTAATGCTTTGATCGTTTTGACGCACAAAAGAAGTTTTGTCAGTCTCTGTAACAAAAAAATGAGGGCGCTTTTCACTTTTAGGAATACGCCACTGCAATACGAACCTGTTTTCAGAGATAGGAATTACTACTTCATGAAAAGCCAATCCTGGTCTGCAGTGTTTTCTTAATTCATTGTGTATTACAATTGATTCTTCCTCTGGAAATTTAACGCCTGGTATTGACCGGTCGTCATCGACACCAATAAGTAAAACTCCACCCTCAGTATTGGCAAATGCAATAAGTTCCCGTACAATTTTATCCGGATAGGATGCCTTCCTCTTGAATTCAAGGTGCTGACCTTCTCCGCGAGAGACAAGCTTTCGCAGGTCGTTAACCTTTGCCGCATCGTATGCAATTGATTCAGAGCGGACCATTGAGAAAGTTTAAAGAGGAAAGCTGAAAATAGAAAGCTTGGGCTCCCTGACCTGCAGTTTTTATATTTCAATTTTAATGTTGCGGTAAGATTAAGAATCAATTCATGCGATTGCCAAATGCTTCATCGTCGTCTAAATCATCATCGCCGGCCTTCGGCACACTAAACATGCCGCTGATAAGGTCTTTAAACTGTAGCCCTTTGGCAAGATAGTGTTTGCTGATAAGGCTGTATTCGGCAAGGCCATGAAGGGCAAATTCCATTAAGAAAAGCTTAGTCGTTGGTTCTTGTCCTTTTTGAAATTCATTTACAAGATCAAGTAAACCCGGAACTGACTTTAGACTTTTTTCATATTCAAGATTGGTCATGTCTCCGAGGAGATCGATTGTATTGCCGTCGCTAAACCAAGCAGTGACTTTCTTGTATGGATTTTTCTCTTTCATTTTCCTGAATTTTTCCGGATCAGGAAAGTAATTCACAAACTGTGAGCGAATGGCTTTGCCCACAAGATTTTGCGCAACAATAGCCGGACCCTCTTGCTCACCTTCGTATACCAATTCAACCTTACCAGTAATAGAAGGTATCACTCCAACGAAATCCGTAATCCGGATAATGGTGCTCTTTTCCTGATTAATAATTGCCCTTCGCTCAGCCGCTGCTACAAGTGCTTCATAGGCGGAGATGGTAAGACGTGCTGATACTCCGCTTTTAGCATCAACGTATTCACTTTTACGCGCTTCAATTGCAATTTGCTCTACAAGATCTTTGGCAAGATCAAGAAAGGATACTGCTTTCTTCTGAACCGCATTGATCCGTGCTTCTTGTTCTGTAATTTTTCTGCCGATTTCGATCGTCTTTGGATAATGAGTGATGATTTGACTGTCAATACGGTCTTTCAATGGCGTTACAATACTTCCGCGATTTGTGTAATCCTCTGGATTTGCAGTAAAAACAAACTGAAGATCCAGCGGCAGGCGGAGTTTAAAACCACGAATCTGAATATCTCCTTCTTGTAAGATATTAAACAAAGAGACCTGTATACGAGCCTGTAGATCGGGCAATTCATTGATTACAAATATGCAACGGTGGGCTCTTGGTATTAATCCAAAATGAATCACCCGTTCATCAGAGTAAGGAAGTTTAAGTGAAGCTGCTTTAATGGGGTCCACATCACCAATAAGATCGGCGATGGATACATCAGGTGTAGCAAGCTTTTCAGTATAACGTTCATCGCGGTGGAGCCAGGCGACGGAAGTATTATCACCATTCTCCTGTAAAAGGTCGCGTCCAAATCGTGAGATAGGATTCAATGGATCATCGTTTAACTCAGACCCGGCAATAACGGGAATGTATTCATCCAACAGATTTACCATCAATCGGGCTAACCTGGTTTTCGCTTGTCCACGAAGGCCTAATAAATTCACGTCATGACCGGCCAGGATAGCACGCTCGAGATCCGGAATAACTGTTTCTTCATATCCCCAGATACCCTCAAAAGCAGTTTCTTTTTTCTTCAGCTTATCGATTAGATTGGCCCGTAGTTCTTCTTTAATTGTTTTTGATTGATAACCAGCTGCTTTTAACTGTCCGAGGGTTGTAATTTTTTTATAATCCATTGTATGTTGTTGTCTTGATTTTAATTGTAATCGCTAAAAATTTTTTCTTCTGTTGCGTTTGAAATCTTCGAACACAAGATTGCCTAATCCCTGAAGGCTGCTATAGTAGGCATTGCCGTTGTTGGCTTTTGTGAAATCGCGGACAAAAGCTTTCAGGTAAGGGTCTGTCGCGATCATAAACGTTGTTACCGGTACTTTTATTTTTCTAAGCTGTGCTGCCAGGTTTAATGTTTGGTTCAGGATCTTTGGATCAAGGCCGAAACTGTTTTTATAATATTTAATGCCTTGCTTGATACACGTTGGTTTGCCATCGGTGATCATGAAAATTTGCTTATTCGAATTTTTTCTTCGTCGCAAAATATCCATTGCCAATTCAAGACCTGCTACGGTATTTGTATGATAAGGACCCACTTGCACATAGGGAAGGTCCTTGATCTCTATCTGCCAGGCATCATCTCCAAAGACAAGGATGTCGAGAGTGTCTTTAGGATACTTCTTGGTAATAAGTTCTGCCAATGCCATTGCCACTTTTTTAGCCGGTGTGATCCGGTCTTCTCCATATAAAATCATGGAGTGTGAGATATCGATCATCAGCACTGTAGAGGTTTGGGTTTTAAATTCATTCTCCACCACTTCGAGATCATCTTCAGTCATCAGGAAATCCTCAAAACCATGATTGATCTGAGCATTTTTCAGTGAGTCAGTCATGGAGATTTGTTCCAGGGTATCACCAAACTCGTAGTCACGTCGATCAGTGGTGGCTTCATCCCCGCGACCGTTATGAGGAGTTTTGTGCTCTCCGCCCCGTGTCTTCTTAAGCTTCCCGAATATTTCCTCAAGCGCTGATTGCCTTAAGTTCTGTTCACTCTTTGCCTTCAGCTTAAACTCGCCTTTCGGACCTTCCTCACTGATGTATCCGTTTTTTTTCAGGTCCTCAATAAAGTCGCCCATACCGTATTTATCGTTAGTAAGCTTGTATTGGCGGTCAACTTCAGTCATCCACTGCAATGCCTCGCTTACATTTCCAGAGGTAATCAGTATTAACTGCATAAAAACCTTCAGCAATCGTTCGAAATCACTTTGCTGGCCCCCTGGAGGAGGAGTAAACTTTGAAAATCTGTAACCTAACACGTTAGAATGGGTCTTAGTAATTTAAACTTAACCATTAATCCAAGGTTTCTGTTTCACCAAAACGTGAAAACTGTTAAATTTTAGTTAATAGGAACCGAAAAAGTAAAATTCAAGCTTCACACAATAACTTTCTAATAAAAACGTCTACTTTTATAGTGTTAAAGAAAAACCGTATGAAAAAATCAATCACCCTGGTGGTTTTAGCAGCAGCCTTCATTTTGTCGTCTTGCTCTACTTACACATGCCCTACATATTCTAAGGCACCCCAGAAAAAAGAAGTGAAAGAAACTCGGATATAATTCACTTATATCCGCCCTGGTTATAAACATTCAGCCTCGACTTGTCGGGGCTTTTTATTTTTAAACCTTGAGGCTAAGTCCGTCTACTTGGACATGGTCCCATAGATATAATCCCACAATGGTGAAGAAACACCATACACGCCTACTCCATTTTTGTAATGGTGCACTCCGTGGTTTACCCAAAGCACTTTGAAAATATTTTTAGGAGGCTGAAAAGCATGGACCATATAATGGACGGAAAGATACCCTGCGTAACCTGCCAGGAATCCCGGAAGAAAAGAAAAGACAAAGTCACCAAGAACAAGACGAAATGCGAAAAGTAAAATTGTTGCGAGCGTTATGCTTAAGAGTGGTGGCATAGCAAGTCGCGTTTTATCTTTCGGGAATTCATGATGGACACCGTGCATTGTGTATTGTGCCTTAGCCCGCGCTTCCGTTTCAGCGCTCATATGAAACAAAAATCTGTGCACCATATATTCTACCCAGGTAAAAGAGATAACTCCTGCTATGAACATCAATATCGTGGTGCCAATTGAAAGAGAGGTGTGAGTAACACTCCAATAAAGCAGAGCGATCGAATATAAAAAGAAAATTATGAGAGGCACTGAAATGTGTGTGCGACTTAATTTCTCCAGAATTGGATTCTTGAAAAGCTGCCTGGTGCCTTTATTCTGCGGCTTTATCTCAGAACTTATGGAACTACCTGTTAACATAACTGCAAATTTAGTCTTGTCAGACAATTATTTCAATATTTCCTGGCGTGCGGCCCTGGCAGATGCCTTCTCCAAAACCCTCTGATACACTTTTTCATAGAGTGGCCTGATATTCTCTATGTCGAACTCCTGCGCCCTTTTCAATGCATTTTGCTTAAAGCTAGTCAGGTTATTTTTATCGAGAACAAACAACGCTTTCCTGGTCATGTCTTCTACATCGCCAACATTGCTCAGGAATCCTGTTACGCCCTGAATATTTAATTCGGGCAAACCACCTGCGTTGGAAGAAATAAGCGGCACTTCACAGGCCATTGCCTCCAGCGCCGCCAGGCCGAAACTCTCTTTTTCTGAAGGCATCAGGAACAGATCAGCTACGGATAAAACTTCTTCAACAGATTCAAGCTTTCCAAGGAAACGGACATCACTTTCAATATTCAGCTCGCGACTTTGTGCTTCAGCCTTGTCGCGTTCGGGTCCATCTCCGATCATCAGCAACTTGGCGGGTAACACCGCGTGAATGTTGGAGAATATTTTTATTACATCAGGTATGCGTTTCACTTTACGAAAGTTGGATGTATGTACTATTAACGCTTCTCCCTTCGGACAGATTGCCTTTTTGAAGTGATCTTTTTTCTGCTTCTTGAACTTAGCGAGATCGATAAAGTTTGGAATCACATCGATCTCATTGGTAATTTTAAAATACTCGTATGTCTGTCTTCGCAGATCAGAAGAAACAGCAGTTACTCCATCAGATTGATTGATGCTGAATGTAACAACCGGTTCATACGACGGATCTTTTCCAACAAGTGTTATGTCCGTGCCGTGCAATGTTGTTACAACAGGAATATAAATTCCCTGAGACTGTAAGATCTGTTTCGCCATATAGGCGGCAGAAGCATGGGGGATTGCATAATGGACGTGGAGCAAATCAAGACCTTCATTTTTTACTACACTCACCATCTTGCTT
>JANYDR010000405.1 GCA_025363495.1 Cyclobacteriaceae bacterium
AAAAGTTGTGGTGTAAGCATTGGTTACGAAGATCAGCAAAAATAAGTGATATAATAATAACATATAAACCACTCGTAGAACAAAGTAATGAGCCTAGGGGAGAAGTTCAATGCATTTCCCGCAGATTTTCACAGATCTGGCACTCGCAGATCTTCGCGGAATCTGTGAGAGAATCTATGAAAGAAATTTGACAGACGGCAGCGAAACTCCTGGCATCGATCTATGCAATCAGTGGCAAAAAGATATTAGTTATTACTACTTAGAGCTAAGAAAGCTACTTTTTACCACGGGTCATCTATAAACCCACTATCTTTAAAGATTCAATTTCGCATGACTCCTGTTACAAATTCAATCAAGTCCTTATTCCCGATTTTCTCCAACCATCCGGCATTGGTCTACCTCGATAATGCTGCTACGTCCCAAAAACCGAAGTCTGTTATTCAATCCGTGATCGACTATTATGAAAAAGAAAACGCCAATGTTCACCGCGGACTTTATAAACTTTCTTCTTCTGCAACAACTCGTTATGAAGAGGTTCGAAATAAAGTAGCAAAGCTTATTGGAGCCAGTGATCCAAATTCTATATCGTTTACAAAAGGAACCACTGAATCAATCAATGTTGTGGCACATGGTTTTTTAAAAAAACTATTAATGGCCGGTGATAGTGTTGTGATATCAGGCATGGAGCACCATGCTAATCTCATTCCATGGCAGCAAGTGTGCAAAGAAAAAAAAGCATTGCTGAGGATAATCCCTGTCGACGGTGACGGCAACCTTGATCTTTCAACATTGGACTCACTCCTCACCACCAATACAAGACTTTTGGCTATCACTCATATTTCAAATGTGCTAGGGACTATTAATCCTATTGAAGAAATCATTTCCTGTGCACATAAAAAAAATATTCCTGTTCTCATTGACGCTGCCCAAAGCGCAGGTCATTATCCCATTGATATCAAAAATCTTGACGCAGATTTTCTTGTCTTTTCAGCACACAAAATGTTTGGGCCACTTGGCGCGGGAGTTTTGTTCAGTCTGGAAAAATACAGGAATCAGATCGAGCCATTGAATTACGGAGGTGGAGCAATCAAAAATGTAGAATTTGATCACACAGAATTCCTGGAATATCCACATAATCTGGAAGCTGGCACTCCTAATATTTCAGGTGTAATCGGGCTCGGTGAAGCTATTGACTTCATCCAATCACTTGACATGAAATCATCTATTCTTTATACTAATGAATTGATGATTTATTTCAAAGAGAAATTAAATTCCCTTCCTTTCGTAAAACCTTTTGGCAATCCAGTAAAATCTGGAAGCATAGTTTCCTTTCAGGTGAAGAATGTCCATCCCCATGACGTTGCAGGTTTTCTGGGAAATGTCAATATCGCCGTACGCGCTGGTCATCACTGCGCTCAACCATTGCTGGAATCATTAGGAGTTCCCTCCACAGTAAGAGTTTCCTTTGCGATTTACAATACAAAAGAAGACGTGGATAGAACAATTAGTGCCCTTATTGACTTAAAAAAATTCTGGTCGTGAGCGCCGATCTGAAAAAATTGTATTCGTCCGTCATTAAGGCTCACAATGAGACTCCCTATCATTTCGAAAAACCAACTACTACTCTTACCATTATAAAAGCTTACAATCCAATCTGTGGCGATCGCTTTGATCTTTACATCACCTCACCGATTACGGACTACCGATTACCTCTTACCCTTCACTTCCACGGTTTCGGATGCGCCATCTCCAAAGCATCTACTTCTGTTCTGATAAAGTCTATTGAGGGTAAATCGCTTAATGATGCAATGGAGATCGTTGATCACTTTCTTCGGTTTATTAATAAGGAATTAAGAGACAAAGAACTAATTTTACCCGATGAGTTTCTGGCATTTTCGGGTGTCCATGACTTTCCTGAGCGACTTGAGTGTGCAACATTGGCGTGGAAAGAGATGAAGAAATATCTGGAGTCAAAGAATGAATAAAATGAAAATTAACTTAATAGCCTTCGGTATTGCTAAAGAAATTCTAAAATCCAAGCAACTGGAGTTCGATTTATCTGCCGGTGACACGATCTCTTCACTAAAAGAAAAACTTCTTCAGAAATATCCCGAGTTCTCCAAACTCAAATCTTTATCCTTTGCCGTGTCTGAAAACTATCAGGAAGATTCCTATTCACTTCATGAAAACGATGAAGTGGTCATTATCCCACCGGTAAGCGGCGGCTAATCTAAAAACATGCATACGAATATTTACCTCCAGATCGTTAATCTATAATGCAAAAAACTCCAGACCAGATAACAGTTTTACTCTCACGCGACTTTCCGGTTATAGCCGCCGACCTCCTGAAAAATGAAGGGTTCATTGTGAATGCGTGGAACCAAGAACGGCCTATGACCCAACCTGAACTTGTAGAAAAAGCTAAAAAAAGCAATGCCTTGCTTTGTGGTGGCACTGATACAATTGATTCCCGCTTTTTAAAAGAATGCAGTCACCTGGAAATCATCTCTCAGTTTGCCGTAGGATATGATAATATAAGCATCCCTGACGCAACTGAACTTGGCATACCGGTTTGCAATACTCCTAACGCCATGAGTGACGCAACTGCCGACGTTGCTTTCGGATTGATGATCACCGCTTCAAGGAAAATGTTTTACATGCACAAAATGATCGCAAAAGGCGAGTGGAGCTATTTTCGCCCGAAAGGTTTTCTTGGAATGGAATTAAAAAATAAGACGCTCGGCGTTTTTGGATTAGGACGCATCGGAGTCGAAATGGCGAAACGATGCAAGGGTGCTTACAACATGAAAATCATATACTTCAATCGCAAGCCAAACCCCCAGGCCGAGCAACTACTCGATGCAACACTGGTGAGTTTTGAAGAATTACTTCATCAGAGCGATGTCCTGTCGGTCCACAGCGTTTTAAGTGAAGAAACAAAAGGTATATTCAACCTTTCGACTTTCAATAAAATGAAATCCTCTTCAATATTTATAAATACTTCCAGGGGAGGACTGCACATCGAGCCCGATTTAATTGAAGCACTAAATAACAAAATCATTTGGGGAGCAGGATTGGATGTAACCAATCCCGAGCCAATGCATAAAGACAATCCATTATTGTCAATGGAAAATGTCTCAATCTTGCCACATATTGGTTCAGCCACTATGGAAGCAAGGAATGAAATGGCCAGGATGGCAGCCCAAAACATTATTGAATTCTATAGAAGTGGCAATCCTACCAACAATGTGAACCCGGACTTTCTTAAAAAGAAACAGCTATAGAAATAAATTCCTCTCCCGGATCAATGACCCCATAATACTTAACGCAATCTCCCGGGCTCCCTGAGCATGAATGTCTATTCCTACCGGCGACTCAATCCTCTTAATTTCCTCAACTGAAAATCCCACCTGCTTCATTCGATCCACTCTCTTCTCATGTGTCTTACGACTTCCTAACGCTCCGATATAAGCAATATTAGAACGCAATAATATATGAAGAGCGTTGTCATCAATTTTTGGATCGTGTGACAGAATTACCGCATAAGTATATTCATCGAGCTCTAAATCATTCAATACTTCCGAAGGATATTTTTCGAATAGCTGGTCCGG
>JANYDR010000408.1 GCA_025363495.1 Cyclobacteriaceae bacterium
AAGTTGTTGTTGATTCTCCAACGGATATTTTTGACCGTATTCCCTATGATATATTTGTCTTCTTCCAGAAGATCAACATAGTTGCCTGTAACGGTTTTGGTTAATTCCAACTCTTGGCCCGTTAAAAATTCATAGATGAAGCCAATTTTCCGGGCATACCTCCCTGATGGCGATGCCTCAATAAAAGTCACAATATCAACAACCGGTATTTTTTGAAATACAATTTTTAAAAAATCGAGATTCAAATGATCATATTTCAAGGAAAACTCCAGGTGCAATAAAGGGGTATCATCAGCCAGGGAATATTTTATTTACAGCAGGCTTCCCGCGGTGAAAAAGTTTCTTCGTATCATTTCGAAGCTGCTATCGCCCACGAGCACTGCATTGCAAAAAGTTATACGGATACAGATTGGAAAAAAATTCTTCAGCTATATGATTGGCTGCTTGAAATGAAGCCAGAGGCATTGATTGCCTTGAATCGATTGATAGTGTACGCAGAAGTAAATGGCCCTGCCGCAGCATTAAAAGAAATTCAGCGAATACCGGATAAAGACCTTCTTAAAAATTACTACGTCTTCCCCGCGGCATTAGGAGAATGGAATTCACAACTGGGAAAGCTATCGGAAGCCAAAGAATATTTTGAAAGAGCTATCCAGCTTACACACTCACCTGCTGAAAAAAAGTTGCTTCAAGGTAAGATTGACAGGCTAAAGTTATAAGTTCTAGGTTCTAGGTACTGGGTTCTAGGTGCTTCCAATTTATAATATACTGCGAACCACCGATAACTGATTACAGATAACGGACCACCGAATTACTGACCACTCCCAACCCAACCCAGTCCCCTCAACACCTCCCCACTCCTCACCCCCGTATGCTTACCATTCTCCACCACCACCTGACCATTAACAATTACATATTGAAACCCGCTTGAATAAGCATGGGGTTTTACAAACGTGGCCTGATCACCAACTTTTGATTCATCAAAGATCACAACATCGGCAGCAAGTCCTTCGCGAAGCAAGCCGCGGTCACGAAGTTGAAATTTTTGTGCCGGCAGTGAGGTCATGCGACGAACCGCCTCTTCAAGCGGAATCACTTTCATAACACGAACATACTGACCTAACACTCTTGCATTTGTTCCGTACGCGCGCGGGTGAGGCATTCCCGATCCATAACGGGCAATTCCTGCATCAGACGCAAACATATTGAATGGATACTGCATAATTCTTTTAAGATCATCTTCATTCATACTGAAATAAATCATAGCAGCACTTCCATTCTCCACCATCTCAAGCACAGTTTCCGCCTCTTCTGTTAGAATCGGCTTCCTCTTTTTGAGCAGATTCACTTCAGCTATATTTTTTCCATTGTATGTAGTGTCAGCGGCGTAGTACGCAACTATCGCAAAACTATAACTCGTGATTCTTTTCTTTTTAAGATTTTCCAAGACTTCAAGCTTGATCTTAGCACGCACTGTCGGATTTTTTAACCGGATCTTTAACGAATCCATTCCGCCCGAAAGCGCCCATGTGGGAATTTGTGTATTTAATGTCGTACTGCTTGCAACGTATGGGTATTGGTCCATAGTAACATCAATTCCTTCCTGTCGGGCTTTTTCTACCTGCGCCACAGTTCCAAGTGATTTTCCCCAGTTGGGTTTGTACGTGACTTTGAAATGTGAAATCTCTACTGGAATATTCGCCTGACGGCCAATGTTGATTGCTTCTTCAATAGCCTCTGTCACAAAATCACCCTCATCGCGGATATGGGAAGCATACACTCCATTATATTGAGAAGCTGCTTTCGCAAGGCCTACAACTTCCGGAGTTTTCGAATACGTTCCGGGAACATAAATAAGACCCGTCGACAATCCCACCGCGCCGGCTTTCATTGCCTTCGCCACCAATTCCTCCATCTTACGTTGTTCATCGGCTGAAGGATCGCGCTGACCACCACCCATTACTTGCAACCGAACAGTATTGTGTCCGATGAGTGTAGCAACGTTGATAGAAGTCTTAACACTATCAAGTTGTTTAAAATACCGGGCAACATCCGGATTCGACCCACCACAATTTCCGGTGACCACAGAGGTGACTCCATCCATAATAAAATTTCCAGCGGTAGGCACTTTGAGATCATTGCCCTCAATATGAGTGTGTACATCAATAAATCCGGGAGCAACGATCAAACCCTTGGCATCAATTGTCTTTTTAGCGGTCCAACTTTTACTCTTTCCTATTTTTACAATCTTCCCATCTTTAACGGCAACATCACCATAGAACCATGAATTTCCCGAGCCGTCGACAATTTTTCCATTTTGAATAAGCAGATCAAATTGCTGAGCATAAAGTGGAGTTATTATGAATAAGAATATTCCAGCCGGGAGAAGTAGCGTTCGTTTCATAGTTCTAATTTTCATGAAAATACTTAAAAATAAAAAAATATCTGCGCGATGAGCTCATTACTTTTGCAGGATTCATGAATTCAATCCAACAACTCCAGGAGACACTTGAGCTAATCCAACTGGAGCGTCAGGCCGATCTCGAACAATACCGGCAAAAAGTTTTACTTCGATCGTTAAGTCAAAGGACTAAAGAAGGAGTTACATGGTATCCCGTGCGACTTAAACGCGATTATATCGGCACGGGAGAACGCATCATACTGGAACTGGACCGCACCAATAATCTTGACCAGCCTCATAGCTTTCAGAGCGGCAAACTTGTCAGCGTCTTTAGCAATGCTTCCGGCAAACCGGAGAAAGAGCACATGAATGGCGTTGTTAATTATGTAAGTGATAATACCCTCGTTCTTACAATCAATGGAGATGAGCTCCCTTCATGGGTGGACGATGGCATGCTGGGTGTAGACGTCATGTTTGATGAGATGACGTATAAAGAAATGGAGTACGCGATGCGGGCGGTGATGAAGGCGGAGGGGACGAGGGTTGCGGAGTTGAGGGAGATTTTATTAGGAGATACCAGTTACCGGTTACCGATCACCGGTGACCTGCAACCGGTAACTGGTAACATATTAAATGAGAGTCAGAAAAGGGCGTTACAAATAATACAAGCAACTCCGGATGTCGCGTTCATCCACGGTCCGCCAGGAACGGGAAAGACGACAACATTGGCGCAGGCAATTTTTCAAACGGTTAAATCAGAACAGCAGGTACTAGTATGCACGCCAAGTAATGCGGCCATTGATTTAGTGGTGGAGAAGTTAAGCGAGCTTGGATTGAATGTTATTCGTATCGGTCATCCGGCCCGCGTTACCGAACAAACATTAAGTAAAACAATGGACGCCCGCATTGCAGCACATTCAAATTATTCCGAACTGCGGGCACTTAGAAAGAAGCTGGAACAACTGCGGGGTGCTGCCTCCAAGTATAAGCGAAACTTTGGACATCATGAACGTGAAGAGCGGCGGATGATGAAGGAAGAAGTGAAACTATTAAAGGCTGATGCCGATATGCTGGAGTTTTACATCATCAATGACTTGCTCAATAAGGCAGATGTTATTTGCAGCACGCTAGTTGGTTCTTCCCATCCTACGTTGAAAGGAAGAAAATTCAAAACCGTTTTTATCGATGAAGCCGCACAGGCCCTTGAACCAGCTTGCTGGATACCAATATTAAAATCGCAACGAGTGATTCTTGCGGGCGATCATTGTCAGCTGCCTCCTACCATTAAGTCAAACGACGCGGCTAAGAAAGGTCTGGCTAAAACACTTTTTGAAAAGGGAATTCAGAAACATCCGGAAAGGTCCACCATGCTGCGGGTACAATACCGGATGCATCAGCACATCATGGAGTTTTCATCGCATTACTTTTATAATGATGAGCTGATCGCACATGATTCTGTAAAAAATGAATTACTGCGGAGTCATCAGCAGCCGGTTGAATTTATCGATACTGCGGGTTGTGGCTATGCCGAGTCCCAGGATCCGGAGACCTTAAGTCGTTTCAACGCAGAAGAAGCGCAGCTTTTAATACGTATTACGGAAAAATTAGTGGAAGATATTGGTTTTGAAGAATGGATCGAGCAAAATATCACGATGGGAATTATCACTCCCTATCGTGCGCAGGTTGATCTTTTACATAAGCTCGCTGAGGCCTCGGCAATTCTTGAACCCCTTCACAAATTAGTTACCATCAACACCGTCGATGCATTCCAGGGCCAGGAGCGCGATGTTATTGTCATCAGTTTTGTGAGAAGTAATGACAAAGGAGAAGTTGGATTTCTCAGTGACATTCGTCGGACCAATGTGGCAATGACACGTGCAAAGAAAAAACTCATTATGATTGGAGACAGTGCTACGTTGGGTTCGCATCCGTTTTATGTAGAGTTATTGGATTTTGTACAGAAGGGGGAGTTTTATAAGAGTGCATTTGAGATAGACTAAGGAGCCGAAAGTGGAAAGCCGAAAGTGGAAAGCTTGAGCGCACTGGCCTTACGCTTTCAGCTTTGAGCTTTAGGCATGTGTTAAGTATTGGGTATGGAGGTTCCCGTTTATGATCAGTAATAACATTCTTGAATTCTATGAGCAACTAAAAATCAAAGGCGCCTTACCAAAAGGTATTGGTGTGATGAATCCATATCTGGACGAATATACCTTCGGATTGTGTGAGAAGTTCTATAAGAAATACTACAATGATAACAATCAAAGAACTCTGATGCTGGGAATTAATCCCGGCAGGTTTGGATCGGGATTGACGGGTATTTCATTTACTGATCCGATCAAACTGGAAAAAGTGTGTGGCATCGAAAATACATTGTTAAAAAAACCAGAACTCTCAGCAGATTTTATCTACAAAATGATCGATGCTTTCGGTGGTCCTGAAAAATTTTACGCACGATATTTTATTTCAGCTGTTTCTCCGCTGGGATTTACTCAAAAGGATAAAAACATAAATTATTATGATGATAAGAAATTAGAAAAAGCTATCGCTCCCTTTGCAATTGATTCGATAAACAAAATAGTAGCGATGGGAATTAATAATGACAAGTGTTTTTGTATTGGAGAAGGAGGGAATTTTAAGTTTTTGAAAAAGTTAAATGAGGAGCACAAGTGGTTTAAGAAGGTTGTACCGTTGGCACATCCAAGGTTTGTGATGCAGTATAGGAGAAAGCGGGTTAGGGAATATGTGGAGGGGTATTTGAAGGCGCTGGGGCCTCATCCCTAGTCCTTCTCCCCGGGGAAGGGAATGCAAAAGGGGAAACTAGTCAGGAAAACATAATTGTTGTTTTGCTGATTGCCACGAGGTGATGGATATATTTAAGAATGAATTTACCATCTCATCACCAGGCCAGCCCCGGTATCTTTAAAAATGCCAAAGCACTGAGGAAGAGAATGACTCCAGCAGAAACTATTCTTTGGAAATCTTTACGTGACAGAAAATTTGCTGAGCATAAATTTCGAAGGCAACATCCAATTGCTTTTTATATCGTCGACTTCTATTCCCATCGGTCGAGTCTCGTAATTGAAATTGACGGCGAGATTCATAACCATGGAGACAACCCAAGGTATGATGCAGAAAGAACAAAAGTATTAGAATCTTTGGAGCTGAAAGTAATTAGATTCACTAATGATGAAGTTCTGAAAGATATAAACAAGATGCTGGATAAGATTTACGCACATCTCCATTTGTTTCCCTCACAAAGAAGTTAGCACCCCTTCTCCCCTTGTTAGGTTTCCCTTCTCCTCCCAGGAGAAGGGCCGGGGTTGAGGTCCAGCCCTTCACCGATTACGTTTTATCCCCCTCACCGCCACCGCC
This sequence comes from Cyclobacteriaceae bacterium, assembly GCA_025363495.1. GTDB lineage: Bacteria > Bacteroidota > Bacteroidia > Cytophagales > Cyclobacteriaceae > ELB16-189. The sequence continues at coordinate 5,774 of JANYDR010000408.1, forward strand.
CCCCACGGATCCTCTGGCCACGAATGTTTCGGATACCTCATCCGCAACTCCTTGCGCACTTCATGATATGTTGTATGCCAAAAACTTTTTAAATCCTGCGTCACCTGCACAGGTTTATACCCTGGTGAAAGCAGGTGCAGCAAAATTTTCGTTCTACCATCATTGACGGTCGGTGTTTCTAAAAGTCCGAACATTTCTTGTAGACGGACTTCCATGACAGGAGGTCTGCCGTCAATAAAATACTGAATTGAAATTAGTGACTCACTCGGAACTGGTATCTTCAACGGCGCAAGCGTTTCCAGTTTACTTTGCATATTCCAGGGAAGAAGCGAGATGAGAATTGTTTTCAGATCAAGTTTTTCAAGCTCGGATTGTTTATAGAGTTTTGTAAGATAGGGTTCTAACCATGTTTCTAATGTATTTAATAAATGCTCAGAACTAACATCTGGCCATTCATCATCTGGTCTCCATTTTCTCAGACTTAGAATTCGCGCTTGCAGCGAATCACAATCATCGTTCCATCCGAGTATCTTCAAACCTTTCTGCCGGATCGTCTCAAAAAGTATTTTGTTCTTCTCTTCTTCACCGATTTTTTGAATAGCCCTGCTTTCCAACATCAATCCCCCTACTCTCTTTTCAATTGACGACACAACCATGTTGCGCTCGTCATCCCAACGTACAATTATTGTTTCACGTGCCAGTTCGAGAAGATCACTTTCACTAATGCCGGCAGCTAAAAATATTTTTCCTTCACTTTGACCCGCGTCAAGTTGCGTGATGCACAGCCACGGCTCATGGATCAATGGATCATGATTAGGCAACTTTGCTACGCGACCATTCGCCAGCGTATAGTAGCCACTCTGCTTTCCATGCTGACGCGCAATACGCTCGGGGTATGCAGCGATTACCAACTTACCTATTTCATAATTTGATGGTAAGCCATCATCAACATTAACAGACAATAATTTTCTCCAATTCGCAGCCAGCCGTTCAATGCGCTCCAATACACTCCTGTCGGCATTTACCTTTTCTCCGCTCCTCCATTTTCTAAGCGTCTCGATTCTCAATGACAGATCAGCGCCAGCTTCTTTTGGCAACGGGTCTCGTTCTTCCAGGAGCGCTGCAACATCCGTAGCAATGGTCTTTTCTGATTTTGATATTGCTTTCAGCAACATGTGTGAAATTCGTGGATGCGTCGGAAGCCGAAGCATTTCTTTTCCTCTTCCAGTAATTCCATTTTCATCAAGCGCTTCTAGTTGCATCAATAACTCTTTCGCCTGACTAACCGAACCTGCCGGTGGCAATGAGATCCATGTGAGTTCCTTCATGTCTTTCACTCCCCATTGCAAGAGCTCCAACATTAATGACGCGAGGTCCGCTTCCATAATTTCCGGCTTGCGATGAGGAAGTAAATTACGCTGAATAGCTTCTGTCCATAACCGAAAACAAACTCCCGGACCTAATCGACCGGCGCGACCCGCACGTTGATCGGCAGCATCGTTGGTTACGCGAACCGTTTCCAATCGGGTAAGTCCGCTGCGCGGGTCGAAACGTGGAACACGGGATAACCCACTATCAATCACTACGCGGATACCTTCAATTGTCAATGATGTTTCTGCAATGGAAGTTGCAAGAACAATTTTCCGCTGACCATCCTTTCGCGGAAGAATAGCATCCTGCTGTTGTTTAAATGGCAAGTCACCATACAACAAATGAATAATCGCAGACAAAGATTCTTCTGCCAGCAATTGCTCAGTCCGGCGGATCTCCCCTACTCCCGGAAGAAATGCAAGAATGTCACCTGTCTCCTCACGTATTGCTTTGCGAATAGCTTGCGTCATGCGGATAGAAATGTGGGTCTCTGAATCAAGTGATGCGTATTTCACGGTCACCGGAAACTGCTTGCCAACCGAAGTAATAACGGGCGCGTTTCCAAGTATAGAAGAAAGCAGTGCGCCATCCAGTGTTGCAGACATGATGAGTATTCTTAAATCATTACGCAATACATTTTGAAGTTGTAGACTTAAAGCCAACGCAAGATCAGCCTGAAGACTGCGTTCATGAAATTCATCAAAGATCAAAAGACCGACATCTTCAAGGCTATTATCCGACTGGATCATGCGTGTAAGGATTCCTTCCGTCACAACTTCAATCCTTGTTTTATCCCCAACCTTCGTATCGAAGCGAACACGATAACCAATTGTGCCGCCAACTTTATCGCCATGCAAATCCGACATTCTTTCAGCAACAGATCTTGAAGCCAGTCTTCGTGGCTCAAGCATAATAATCTTTTTATTCAAGAGCCACGATTCTTCGAGAAGTTGCAATGGCAGTACCGTCGATTTTCCCGCCCCGGGAGGAGCCTGGAGAATCAGTATTTTATTGACCTGGAGTTTTTCCTTTAACTCAGGAAGAATGTCTTGAATGGGATAGTGCACGGTTGAAAAGGGAAAGATAGATTGTATTTCTCGGAAACTTGAAACGTGAAACTTGAAATTTGAAAGCCAGGATCCGGCGTGTGCTGGCTTTCCAATTTCCGATTCTACCGAATGATTGCGATATTTAATAACATTTATCCCTCACTATGAAGAAGCTCCTATTCTTACTCGGCTTGAATTTTCTGGCTACTATCGCTTTTGCGCAAATCAAAGTACAAAATCCGTTATGTGAAAATCGTACTAACCCGATTGGCCTGGACATTGTTCAACCGAGGTTCAGTTGGCAATTGATTTCAGAGAAGAGAAACACAACTCAATCAGCTTATGAGGTGCGGGTGAGTATGAATCTTACAGCGTTAAGTAAAGGTACAAGTTGGAATACCGGAAAGGTCTCTTCCGATCAATCCGTTTATATAACGTATAATGGCTCTACTCTTGAATCAGGAAAGAAGTATTACTGGCAGGTGCGGGTGTGGGACCAGAATGGAAAAGCATCTCAATGGAGCGATCCGACATTCTGGCAAATGGGGTTACTCAAAACGTCTGACTGGAAGGCGAAATGGATCCAGGTTGGTTATCATGAAGATACTATTGATCAACCCAGTCCATTATTCAGAAAGGAATTTAAGACTTCTAAAAAAATTCAATCCGCCACTGCCTACATCACGGCTCATGGATTATATGAAGCCAGCATTAATGGAAAGCGAATAGGTGATTCATATTTAACCCCTGGATGGACCAGCTATTCCAAACGTCTTCAATATCAGCAATATGATGTTACCGGCTTACTCATGGACGGAAATAACGCCGCTGGTGTCACGCTTGGAAATGGTTGGTATCGCGGATTTATTGGTTGGTCCGGGCAAAAAAACTTCTACGGCAAAGATCTCGGTCTTCTTTTTCAATTGGAGATCAATTACACCGATGGAACTTCTGAAACAGTAGTTTCCGATCAGACATGGAAAAGCTCAACCGGTAGCATCGCCAGCTCTGACATCTATAATGGAGAAAGAGTTGATGCACGAAATGAAAAAACCGGTTGGAGTTTACCTGGCTATGCCGATGATAAATGGTCGGGAGTTAAAGTGGTAACTGATGACATGAATAAACTTGTTGCCACCTATAATGAGCCAATAAAAAAACACGAAATATTTCCGGCATTAAAAATAATCAAAACACCGAAAGGTGAACAGGTGATCGACTTTGGTCAGAATTTAGTTGGATGGGTGCAGCTAAAGGTAAAAGGAAAAGCTGGCGATCAGATCAGATTATATCATGCCGAAGTATTAGACAAAAAGGGAAATTTTTATACCGAGAATCTCCGCCCCGCCAAACAACTGAATGTCTATATTCTGAAAGGTGGCGTAGAAGAAATCCTTGAACCCCATTTTACTTTCCAGGGATTCCGCTACATAAAAATCGAAGGGTATCCCGGAGAAATTAAGATCGAAAATTTTAAAGCGATCACACTTTATTCTGACATGAAGACAACCGGGAATTTTACCAGTTCCAATCCAATGATCAATCAATTGCAGCATAATATCCTGTGGGGACAAAAAGGAAATTTCCTGGATGTCCCAACGGATTGCCCACAACGCGACGAACGACTTGGATGGACGGGTGATGCTCAGG